>JAADFN010000127.1 GCA_013152895.1 Acidobacteriota bacterium
CGACAAGCCCGGGGCGGGGCGCCAGCCCCGGCGGGATCGACCTTGAGCCGGCCGGCACGCTTGCGTGCAGGACGGGTCAGGGTCGAGACCGTGGGCCGGCCGCAGGCCGGGCCTCCCGGGCGCTGACCGCGGCCCTGCTGCAAGCAGGGCCTCCCGGGCGCGCACGCTTACCCATCAACGACGGCTCCAGGTCAGGGCTGTCGTTCCACCGGGTGACGACCCGTGGTACGGTGATGGTCCTCGTCCCAAGCCACGCCGCACGTGGCGGGCGTCACTTCTTCTTCGCAGGCCGAACAACCTTCCTCAGCGACCTCGACGCCCGGGCGCGGCGTACCATCCCCCGCCGCGCTCCCGGGACCGGCTTGGTCCACCGGTCGATCCAGTCGAGCACGACGTGGTGCCACTGGATCGAGTTGAGCGGCTTGAGCACCCAGTGGCTCTCGTCCGGGAAGAACAGGAGCCGCGAAGGGATGCCGAGGCGCTGGAGCGCGTTGAACGTTCCGAGGCCCTGGGTATCGACGACGCGGTAGTCGTGGGCGCCGTGGATCACGAGCTCCGGCGTTTTCCAGTGCTTCAGGTACTGCACCGGCGACTCCTTGATGTAATCTTCCGGATGCTCCCACGGCGTGCCCCCGTGCTCCCACTCCGGGAACCACAGCTCGTCGGTCTCGAAGTAGGCCATGTACTCGTCGAGGTTCCCATCGTGGCAGACCAGCGCACGGAACCGGTTCGTGTGCCCCTGGATCCAGTTGATCATCCAGCCCCCGTAGCTTGCCCCGAGCGCGGCCATCCGGTGGGAATCGATCCACGGGTTTTCGTGCAGCACGACGTCGAGGCCGCGCATCAGGTCCTCGAACGGGGCGCCGCCCCAGTCGTGGTTGATCGCGTCGGTGAACGCCTGTCCCTGTCCATAGCCCGTCGACCCGTGGAAATCGATCATGACCGTGGCGTAGCCGTGGGACGCGTAGATCTCCGGGTTCCAGCGGTAGTGCCAGTGATCGTCGAAGCTTCCCTGGGGCCCGCCGTGGATCAGGAACGCCAGCGGGTAGGTCTTGTGCGGGTCGAAGTTCACGGGGTAGACCAGGTACCCGAAGACGCGGTCGCGGTGGGCGCCGAGAAAGGAGAACTGCATGTACGTGCCGAACTCGAGCCCGGCAAGCCTGCGGTCGTTGAGATGGGTGATCTTGAGGGGGGCGCCCCCGCGGGCGCCGAGGACGTACAGCTCGGCGGGCGAGACCAGGCTGTCCTGGGAAAAGAGCAGGCGGCCGCCGGGAAGCGGCCGGGGAGAGACGTTCGAGTGCTTGGTCACAACGGCATCGACGCGGCCGCTCGCCGCGTCGATCTTGAAGATCGAGTGGTTGCCGAGATTGTCGGCCGTCGCGAAAAGCGCCTTTCCGTCCACCGACCACACGAGGTCGGACGGGGACCGGTCCCAGTTTTCGGTCAGGACCTTCGGCGTCCCGCCGGGCCATGCCATCAGCACGACGCGGAACCGGTCGGACTCGTAGCCGGGCCGTTTCATGGCCGCGTACGCCAGCGTCTTGCCATCGGGCGAGAAGGTCGGCATCGCATCCCACGCCTTGTTCGCCGCCGTCAAGTCGCGCCGCGGCCCGGAACCGTCTGCCGGCACGGCGTACAGGTCGTAGTTCGTCGACCAGGCGACCTTCGAACCGGTGACGGCCTTCGCGCTGTACACCACCGTTTTTCCATCCGGGGACACCGTGAAGTCTTCCGTCCCGCCCCACGGTTTGGAGTTCGTGGCCAGGCCCGCCATCAGGTCGATCGCCGGGCCGCCCTGCTTCCCGTGGCCCCGAAGCGGCACGCGAAGGATGTGGTTGAAGCGCCCGTCCTCCCACGTGTCCCAGTGGCGGACGAAGAGATGATCGAAGATCAGGCCGGACTCCTTGCGCCTGGCCCGCGCCGCCAGGCGGTCCGCCGTGCACTGGATCAATGCGCCGCAACCGGGAAAGATCCCGGCGGACACGAACAGCGCCCGCCCCGCCGGTCCGACCGTCAGCGTGTCGAGCGCGACCGGAAGATGGGTGACCTTCCGGGCCCTCCCGCCACCGGCAGAAATCCGCCAGACCTGCACCGGCTTCGAGCGGGCCGACAGGAAACAGATCGTCGAGTTGTCCAGCCAACGGGGGTTCCAGTCGTTGGCCGGGTTGGACGTCAGCCGCCGCGCCCCGCTCCCGTCAATCGTGGCGATCCAGATGTCCGTCCGTCCGCGGTTGGCCGTAAGATCCATCGTCTTGACCACGAACGCCACCCGCGTCCCGTCCGGCGAGGGTTGCGGATCGCTGATCCGCTGCATCGCCACCAGGTCGTCGACCGTGTACGGCCTCTTCTCCCGGGCAAGCCCCATCCGGACCGAAAGCAACATCGTCAGAATCATGGCGGCCAGTACGAGAGCTCGACGCATCTCAACCTCCCCGTCCGCAGCAGCGGGCGCCCTCATCGTACCGCAGAACCATGAGACGTGGCTCGAACCGCCCCTCCCAGCACGCTTTCACTCACAAACCTGACATATGACATATCAGATGTGAAAAATACAAACTTGACAAAAGTTGACTCATATCCTATCTTGGAAGGTGTCCGATTGAAGCGAGGAGGAAACAGATGTCACAACAACAAAACTTCACGATCAAGGCCGCAGAGGCCATTCAAAAGGCGTTCGAGCTCGCTCGCGGGCGGGGCAACCCGGAAACGATTCCGTCCCACCTGCTGCTCGCTCTGCTCACGCAGGAGGGCGGGCTCGTCCCCCGGCTGCTTGAAAAGGTCGGCATCCCGGCCGATCGGCTGACCCGGGAGGTCACCGAGGACCTCGACCGGCTTCCCTCGGCCCAGGGAGGCGCGGACCCGGCCCCGGCCCGGGATTTTCGACAGGTGCTCGACAGGGCCGCCGCCCTGGCCCCGCAGTTCCAGGACGAGTACGTGTCGGTGGAGCATCTGCTGATGGCGCTCACCTCCGTCACGTCGAGCTCTGCCGCTCAGCTACTCGCCCGTCATGGTGCGGGCCAAGACGCGATTCTCAAGGCCATCCAGGAGCTCCGCGGCTCCCACCGGGTGACGGATGACAACCCCGAGGCGACGTACGAGGCGCTGAAGAATTACGGACGGGATCTCACCCAGATGGCGCAGGCCGGAAAGCTCGACCCGGTCATTGGCCGCGACGACGAGATCCGGCGCGTGATGCAGGTGCTGACGAGACGGACCAAGAACAACCCGGTCCTGATCGGCGATCCCGGCGTCGGCAAGACGGCTGTCGTCGAGGGGCTGGCCCAGAGGATCGCCGCGGGCGACGTCCCCGAGCTGCTCAAGAACCGCAGGCTCGTCGCCCTCGACATGGGCGCCCTGATCGCCGGCGCCAAGTACCGGGGAGAGTTCGAGGACCGGCTCAAGGCCGTTCTCAAGGAGGTCACCGACTCGGCGGGCGAGGTGCTCCTGTTCATCGACGAGCTGCACACGCTGGTCGGCGCGGGCGCGGCCGAGGGCGCCATGGACGCCGCCAATCTCCTCAAGCCCGCGCTGGCGCGCGGCGAGCTGCGGTGCATCGGCGCCACCACGCTCGTCGAGTACCGCAAGCACATCGAGAAGGACGCCGCCCTGGAGCGCCGCTTCCAGCCCGTGCTCGTCGAGGAGCCGTCGGTCGAGGAGACGATTGCGATCCTGCGCGGTTTGAAGGAGAAGTACGAAGTCCACCACGGCGTACGGATCACCGACGGCGCCATCGTCGCGGCGGCGTCGCTCTCGCATCGCTACATCACCGACCGGAGGCTCCCGGACAAGGCGATCGACCTGATCGACGAGGCGGCCTCGCGCCTGCGGATCGAGATCGACTCCCTCCCGGTGGAGATCGACGACCTGGAGCGCCGGGCGATCCAGCTGGAGATCGAGAAGACCGCCCTGGCCAAGGAAAAGGACCGGGCGGCCCGGGAACGCCTCGCCGCGATCGAGTCCGAGCTGGCCGAGATTCGCGAGAAGACGTCGACGATGAAGGCCCAGTGGCAGCAGGAAAAGAAGCTGATCGCCACCATCCGAGAGCTCAAGCGCCAGATCGACGAGACGCGGGAGGCCGCCGAGCGCGCCGAGCGGGACGCCGACCTCGAGCGCGCCGCGAAGCTGCGCTACGGGGAGCTCGTGCGCCTCAACCACGAGCTGGAGGCGGCGACCCAGGAGCTGAGCCGTCACCAGGACGAGTACGGGTCGATGCTCTCCGAGGAGGTCACCGAGTCGGAGATCGCCGCCATTGTCTCCCGCTGGACCGGCATCCCGGTCACCAAGCTTCTCGAGGGCGAGAAGGACAAGTTGCTCAAGATGGAGGACCGGCTCCGGAAGCGGGTGGTCGGCCAGGACGACGCGCTCCAGGCGGTGTCTGCGGCGGTCCGGCGCGCCCGGGCGGGGCTCAAGGATCCCAACCGGCCGATCGGTTCGTTCCTCTTCCTCGGCCCGACCGGGGTCGGCAAGACCGAGCTCGCCAGGGCGCTCGCCGAGTTCCTCTTCGACGACGAGAAGGCGATGGTCCGGCTCGACATGTCGGAATACATGGAGAAGCACTCCGTCGCAAGGATGATCGGCGCGCCTCCGGGCTACGTCGGCTACGAGGAGGGCGGCCAGTTGACCGAAGCGGTCAGGAGACGCCCGTATTCCGTCGTCCTGCTCGACGAGATCGAGAAGGCGCATCCGGACGTCTTCAACATCCTGCTACAGATCCTCGAGGACGGACGCCTGACCGACGGCAAGGGCCGCACCGTGGACTTCCGCAACGCGGTCATCATCATGACGTCCAACATCGCCTCCGCGATCATCCAGGAGTACGGCGAGGCCGACCGGCAAATGATGGTGGCGCGGGTGCAGGAGGAGCTGAAACACCACTTCCGGCCGGAGTTGCTCAACCGCGTCGACGAGGTCCTGATCTTCCACAGGCTCGACGAGGAGCACATGAAGGCGATCGTCGGCATCCAGCTCGAGCGGCTCAACCGGCTCGTTGCCGATCGCCACATCACGATCGAGGCCACCGATGCCGCCATCGAGCTGCTCGCGAAGCGGGGATACGATCCCGACTTCGGCGCACGGCCGCTCAAGCGGACGATCCAGCGCCTCGTGCAGGACCCGCTCGCCAACAAGGTGCTCGCGGGCGAGATCATCGAGGGCGACACCGTTCTTCTCGACGCCCAGAACGGCGAGCTGACGATCCACACCGGCCCGCGTCTCTCGCTGGACGACACTTAAAACCCGTGGCCGGCCGGCAGCAGCCGGCCGGCCCCCTTTCTTGCCCACCCACGGGCCAGATCCCGTCGAGCACACATCCAACCCGCTGCAAGCCGACGCCAAGACCGAAGGTCGACGCACGGCGCGCAACTCCTCAATCCACTGCAAGCCAACGCCGAGGCCAAAGGCCGGGGCACGGCGCGCAGTCCCCCAGCGAGGCGACGCCGAGCCAAAGCCGAGGCACGCCGAGCCGCAGCATCCACAAGGTCCACGCCCCGACACCCCGAGCGACAGGTTCTGCGGGTTGCGCGGGGACGGGCCGCAACGAGGCGAGGGGCAATCCCGCCCGGGAGGTGCCGG
>JAADFN010000128.1 GCA_013152895.1 Acidobacteriota bacterium
CGGATTGACGATCGGGATCCTGCCGGGAGCGAGCCTTCAGGAAGGTTCCCCCAACGCGTGGGTCCGGATCGCCATTCCGACGGGGCTGGGCATGGCCCGCAACGCGATCAACGTTCTGGCCGCCGATCTCTGCGTCGCCGTTGGCGGTGCCGCCGGGACACTCTCCGAGGTCGCCCTGGCCTGCAAGGCGGGCCGCAAGGTCTGGTGGTGGCGGCCGTGGCGCCTCGATCCGCCGGAGGGTTCGTCCCGGCTCGACGTGAGGGTTTTCGACGATGAGACGGCGCTGCTCCGGGCAGTCGAGGCTGCCATGACGGGCTTCATACGCTGATTGTCAGGTCCCGGTCTCGTGCGTGCGTGGCGTTCTCATGATGTCCCAGATCATGTAGGCGCACAGGACGACGAACATGGCGAAGCCGAGAATCTGGCCCCCGGAAGATTCCGACCAGTGGGCAAGCCCGAGCGCGGAGGCAAGCGTCCATTTCGGACCGACGAAAACGTCCTTGCCGAGGTAGTTGATGATGGCGGCAACGACCCCCATGATCGCGCCGCCCGCGATGAACCCGGAGGCGATCAACGTGCCCCGGTCCTTGCGCTTCGTGTTGACCTTCTCGTCTCGTGATCGCGAGGCGACGAACGACGCGATGAGCCCTCCGGCGAGAATCGGCGTGTTGAGCTCGAGCGGGAGATACATGCCGAGGGCGAACGCCAGGGGCGAGATGCCGATCATTTCGAGGGTCAAGGCGAGGAATATCCCGGCGAGGTAGGCGAGCCAGGGCGCGGCCTGGCCTGTCATCAGTGGTTGGATGACCGCTGCCATGGCCGATGCCTGGGGCGCGGGCAGCGGATGGGGATGGGCCGCCGTCGGCACTCCGAACCCGTAGGTTTGGTACAGGATCAGGATGACGACCCCGACGGACGCCGCCGCGACGAGGGTTCCCAGGAACTTCCACCGCTCCTGGGTTTGCGGCGTTGTTCCGAGCCAGTACCCGATCTTGAGATCGGTGATGAAACCGCCCGCCATCGACAACGCCGTGCAAACGACGCCTCCGATGATCAGGGCGGCGAGCATCCCGGTGCGTCCGCTCAGGCCGGCCTTGACGAGAATGACGGAGGAAATGATCAGGGTCATCAACGTCATGCCCGAGACGGGGTTCGTGCCGACGATGGCGATGGCCCGGGCGGCCACGGTCGTGAACAGGAAGGCGATGACCAGGACGATCGCGAGCCCGATGATCGCCGTGGACAGATGCCCTGTCACGCCCCACCGGAAGAAGATCCAGATGGCGCCGAGCGTCGCGAGAATACCGGTCATGACCCATTTCATCCTGAGATCGAGCTGGGTCCGGAGCGTTCCTGCTGTTGCGGCGTGGTGTGTCCCCGTGATCTCGTGATAGGCGAGCTTGAACGCGCCGGCGATGATGCGCCACGACTTGACAACGCCGATGATGCCGGCGGCGGCGATCCCCCCGATGCCGACGTGCCGCACGTAGTCGGAGAAAATCTGCATCGGGGTCATCTGGGAAATGGTCAACCCGCTGTGGGTGAGGAACGGCTGGGGGACGTGCGCACCGATGAAATAGACCATGGGAATGAGCACCCACCAGGCGACGAACGAGCCCGCAGCGATGATCGCCGCATACCGGAGGCCGACGATGTAGCCGAGGCCCATGACGGCTGCCCCGATGTTGAGGCGAAATTCCAGCTTGACGTTTTGCGCCAGCCGGTGCCCCCATCCAAAGACCGTCGATGAGACGACCTCCTTCCACGCTCCGACGCCGGAGACCAGGAAATCATAGATTCCGCCGACGACGGCACCGCCCAGCAGGATGCGGGCCTGGTCGCCGCCTCCCTCCCCCGCGACGAGGATCTCGGTGGTGGCGGTCGCCTCCGGGAAGGGGAACTCGCCATGCATCTCGGAAACGAAGTAGCGGCGGAACGGTATGAGGAACAGGATACCGAGAAACCCGCCGAACAGGGAGGACAGGAAGACCTGAAGGAAGGTCGCCTTGAGACCAAGGATGTAGAGGCCGGGCAGCGTGAAGATCGCGCCGGCGACGATCACCCCGGAAGCGGCGCCGATCGATTGGATGATGACGTTCTCCGAAAGGCTGTTCTTCCGGCCCCGGAAGGAGGAGAGACCGACCGCGAGGATGGCGATGGGGATGGCCGCCTCGAAGACCTGCCCGATCTTGAGGCCGAGGTAGGCGGTGGCGGCGGAAAAGATGACCGCGAAGATGATCCCGAGGGTGACCGAGTACGGCGTGGCTTCGGGGAGCGGTGAGGCTGCGGGAACGACGGGCCGGTACTCCTCGCCGGGGTTCAGCTTGCGGTACGCGTTTTTCGGGATCGTGAGAGGGGTCGATTCCATGGGTCCTCCAGCATCGTGATCCCGCCGAGGGTAGGGGGGAGGCGCCACCGTGTCAATCGTGCGTTACGAATGGAGCAAGAAGGGGGACTCAATCGGCGAGAATCGGGATGGCGAGGGCCTCTTCCAGATCGATCTCGTGGTCCGTGGCGCAGTGCATACACCGTCCGTGGACCTTCTTGCCATCGAACTGGAAGTGAAGTTCGGTTTCGCCGCAGGCGCCGCAGGGGAACTTGCGCGCGTAGGCCCAGCTCATGATGGTGTCTCGATCGGTGGCGTCGAGGTCACCGACCTGCCACATGAGCTTTTGAGCCGTCTCACCACCCCCGATCGGAACCGGTCCGTGGAAATTCATCTGCATCCGTGAGAAATCGCCGCGTTTCTTCAGCAGGCCGCCGCCGAAGTCGATGCCGGCCATCAGCTCCCACGGCACGGAGAACGTGAATCCGCCTCGTCGGCACAGGCATCTGCGTGACGTGAGTACGAGGGGTCCCTCCTCGCTCTCCACGAGCATGAACACGGTTTCCTGGGGTGAAAGCTTCGCCTGAAGCGGGGCGGGAATCTCTCCGGAAAGCGGGTGTTTTGCCACGTACTCCGTGGCCCGTTCGGTCCACTTTTGACGCACTTGCAGGGCCTTGGCCATTGCTTCTTCGAGCCGTTTCTCGCGCTGCATCACCCGGATCTGCTCGCGTTCCCACTTGGCGAAGACCAGGCCGCACTGGCTGCACTCTTCGGCGTCCGCGCGTTCGATGAAACCGCACCGCGGGCATTCACGGGTGGCGACCACGTCGTCCTGCGCGGGAGGCGCCTGGTTCGGACGTATCTCCAACCGGGCGCCGGCGTTGCCGAGCGCCTTCACGACGGCGTTGGCCCGCTCACGGCTCAGACGTTCAAAGAGAAGGCCCCTTCCGGTCCCGAGGATATCTTCGATCTCGTCGTTCGTCTTGTCCGAGATGTGGCCCAGCGTTTGGACGAACCGAAGACGCCCCGCCTTGGAGGGGTCGCGAAGGCTGAGAAAAAAGATATCGAACGACGCCATAGAACCGTCCTCGCCACGATGATATGTCCATTATCGCCCAACTCGCCCACTTTGCAAGGCGGAGGTTCTGTGACAGCATTGAACCGGTTCCGCGCCTGGCCCGCCAGCCCGGGGAAAACCGGCGTGGCGGCAGCGCATGCTCACCCCTGACTCCTGGATGACCGGTCAGCCGTGAGTCGTGTGTGGGGCCTTTTCACCCGCGTATACCGGAACGGGGAGGTCGTTTCCTTCTGGTGGCAAGGGGCATGTGGCAAAGTGTGTAAACGCGCACGGCGGATTGTAGGCGCGGTTGAAATCCAGGACGAGCGTGCTGCCTTTCGGGGCGGGCGTATCGAGGAATCTTCCTCCTCCGTACGTTTCCTTGCCGCTCGTCGCGTCCCGGAACACGAAGAAGAACGTTGTATCGCCCGGCGTTTCCACCAACGGCGTCAGCGTCAGCGGTTTCCCCCCGAGGGTGAAGTGGACGAGCCCGGGGGCTTCCATCGTGGCCGTGGTTCCGATCATCGTTGGAACCTCGACCTTGCGCGGAGTTGCAAACGGCGTGAACGTCGCCGTGACGCGGTACGCCGGGTCGATGGGGAAATAGCTGAGTCCCTGGAAATGGGTGCGGGTTGGGCTGAGTGGATCCTTGACCCGGACAGCGAAGCGGGCGCCGCGCTTGATGACGTAAAACTCGAGCCGGCCAGCGTGCAGGATATCCGGGTTTCCGTCGGCGTCGGAGCGCAACTGGGCGCGGCCCACATTCCGCCCCGCGAGCGTGATGTGGGCGCCGGGCGCCGCCTGGAACGTCACGGTTTGATCGGGACCGAGGATGAAATCGCCGGCATGGGGTGCTGCACCGGGGAGAAGGACGACGCTTCTGGGCGCGGATCCCGCGCTGTTGGGACCGGGCTCCAGCCAATCGAGACCGATCAGCGTGAGCCATCCATCGGGGGCCGTGAGCCGCCGCAGGCGCTGGGCACGCCACTGGAGCTCCTGCCGGGTGAATGCCTGATCGGCGCGAGGCGCACCCTTGTTGTGGCAGCCGGTTACGGGAGTGAGACTGACCACGATGGCAGCCGCGAGGACAGAGCCTCGCCCACATATCCCACGGACTTTCGTCGCGAGAGAGTGGAGGCGCCCGTCAGTGTGGTGTTTTGACCAAGGCAAGGCGCGCTCGTGGCGCGTTGTCGGCGCCGCCGCCGCGAGAAACACCGCACTGGCGGGCGTATCCGCGGTCGCAGCAGGACGTGTGTGAGATATGCGGGTCAGCAGCGATACACGTTTCATGCCGAGTGTTGTACCACAGCCTACGCCTGGAGCAAGGGCGCGCGGCGATTGCCGGGTAAAAGAATGCCCGGTGACGATGACCGGCCGCGCGATGCGGGGAATCCGCCGCCGGGCCGAAGACCGGCGAACAGCTACCCGGATCGAAGCCGTGGATCTCGAGCCCCGGTGCCGGGCCTTGCCTGAGTATCCATGGACATTCGTCGCGAGACCGTGGACGGAGGTGCATCGCAACAACCTCCCGTTTGGCCGTTCTTGACAGCCAGCCGGGGCCCGCGGGATCATGGAAGCACAGAAAATCACACCCCGGTACTCCGGAGGGTGCGGACCGGGGCCGTTGCTCGGGGTGAGCGACGCCCCCGTGAGCTTGGTTGGAGGAAGGCATGACTGCGCCGCCCGATGCGCGGCCAAGGAAGGGTGACACAACATGAAGTCGACAACCGGCGAACCGGGGCGATATCTGGACAACGGACAGAAACGGCGAACGGGGCGATCGCTCGGGTCGGCCTGGTGCGCTGCCGGGATGGTCTTGCTCGCCCTGGGAACGATCGGGTCAGCCCTGATCGGTTCCTGGTTCTGGCCATGGGGGAGGCTGCCGGCGAGCTGGAGCTCGCTCCTTTGGTGGGACCTGGGTGGCCTGGTCGGCGCCATGGCCCTGGGAGCAGCGATAATCCTGGCCTCGACCCGATCCCCCCGTGTTCCTACCCCGGGGACTTCGAGCGACGCCGATAACCGCCTCTACAGCCGTTATCTCACCGGTCTCGGCTTCGCCCTGCTGATCGTGGCGCTGTCAACGGCCATTTCCGCGGCAGGCCTGGTCCGGAATCGTTGGATCGAGGTCTCGGGCGCCGAGTTCCAGGCGGCGTTTAACCGGGAATCCCCGAAAAAAACCGCGCTCGACGCCCACGCCAACACCGGCGCCGATGTCGGGAGAGTGCTTGCGCCCGGGACGCGGGTTGGCCTGATGTTGCTCCTGTCGACCGAGATGTCGATTCTGGGAGCGCTGTTCTTCGTGACCAACCGGCTGCGCAAGAAACGCGACGAGCCCGGCGGCCCCGAGAAGTTTGAGCGGGGCCGGTTCTGGAGCGGCATGTTCTTTCGGATGGGTGAGGCGGTGCTCTTCACGTTCGCCTTCTTCTGGCTGTTTTGGAAGTACGTCAGCTCGGGCGGGGGGGCCGACTACACGTTCCTCCCGATTCTCGCCCTGTTTCTCGGCATGTTCGTGAAAACCGGCGAGCAGTTGATGTTTGGTCTCGGTGAGCGCCTTCTCCTCGCCGTGGGCCAGCTCTTCCCGATTCCGGCGTCCGGTAGCGCAGGCTCTCCCCCGGCGGAGGGGGAAGAGCGTGGCTCGAAAGGCACACGGGACGACGATGGAGCCTAGCCCGATCGTCGTCGGCGTGCTCTTCAGCTTTCTGCCCATCCTGGTGTGCCCGACACCTGTTCGTGTGAGCCGCGTGCGACTGGCCGGTTTCACCCGTTGGATTGGTGGCGAATGATGAAACGTGCGAACAGAAGACGTCCGTTATCGAGATTCATGACGTTACTCCCAGCCGTTGCCCTGGTAGCTGGCTGCGCGTCGACGGTGCAACAGACGGGGTTCTCGAGATTCACCAGCGCGCTGCAGAAGCTCCGTACGGGCACAGACCGGGCGATCAGTCAGAACGAAGATGCTAGCCGTGAAGATTTCATTCTCGAAGTTGCGAAGGCCAGCCTGGCCCGGAATGGAGCGGCCACGGTCAATAGCCTGCACATCACGGCGGGGTTGCAGAGCGTGCCATTCTCCTGGCAGATGGACGTGGAGGGGGGGAGGCCCCCGCTGTTCATGGTTTTGCAGCGTTTTCGGGACGGAGTCTACGCGGTGAATACGGCTCTGGTCACGTACTCGGAGCTGCTGGGCAACCTGGCAAGCCCGGATGTTCTGTCCGTTGCGGACCTCGATGCCGAAACGCGGGATGTCAACGCCGGCCTTCGGGCCGGTATGGACATGCTCGGCGTGCGCGGAAGCGGCCAGAATCTGGCGCTCTTCTCGACGGTGGCTACAGAAATGGCTCGCCAATATCTCGAACGGCGGCGCCGCGCCGAGCTGGGAGCAGTGCTCGGCAAGACCCAACCATCGATCGAGGAGCTCAGCAAGAAGCTTCAGGAGGCCGTACGGATGACCGCCCGGATCCTGATGAACAACTACGATCGACAGTATGAGAGGTTCGTCGAGGATCTCTTGCCAGGCTCATCAACCGCCCTGAGCAATCGCACGAAGGCTGTGAAGCGTATCGTCAAGCTCAATGAGACGTATATCGAGAACCTGGCCGTTCTCAACGCGCTGTATGCGTCGTACGGCGCCCTTCCGGCGGCTCACCGTGAGCTGCGCCGCGCCGTCATCGAATCCCGAACAAGCTTTGCCTCTATCGAAGAAATCCTGGAGAACGGCAAGCGGCTCTCCCAGCTCTATGAGAAGCTGAGAACAAGCGACGCCAACGAGTAACAGGGGAACCGTTCGATCGTTCGAGGAGAGATGATCATGTCGAATTCACTGGACCAGAAAGAGGCGCTCATCGATGAGCTCCTGGTGGCGAGGAGTAAGGCTCACAAGGCGTACGTCGTTCTCCGCTTTCAGGGACGTAAAGGGGATGCAGCGAAGATCAAGAACAAGGTGGACCAGCTCAGCGATTCGATCGAAGGCCTGCTGTCAGAGCTCATGAGTGAGTGGTGCGCGTCGGCCGAAGAAAAAATGCTTTCGGTCAAGAGGGCGAACCGTGATCTTCAACGAGCGATCAGGCAGATTCAAAACGGCGTTGCCGTGCCAAGACGGGTCGCCAAGGTGCTCAGCGTGCTGGACGAGGTCATCGGCTGGGCGAGCGAGCTTGTCGTCTAGCCGGAACGTCCCGGGGCGGATGAGCGAGATAACGCTCATCCGCTCTGGGACGTTCCGGCTAACTGAACGGTATTGCAGCTAGAAGAGGAAATGCGTGGTTCCGGTGATGACGAAGCCGGAACCGTCATCGGGGAAGGCGAGCTCGAGGCGGATGAGGTGGGCGAGTCCGACGTGCGTGAGGTCGGCGAGGAGGCCGACTCCGAAGTCGGCGCGGACGCCGCCCGTGCCGCGGTCGACCCGGCCGCCCCACGCGTCGCCGACATCGACGAACGTCTCCATGCCCAGCGAGAAGAGACCGAGTACGTCTTCGCGCATGAGCTTGCGCCACTGGAGGTTGAAGAGCGCCCGGCCGGTACCGTTGAAGGCGAACGGGTCCCAGCCTCGAAGGCCGGTGAAGCTTCCGAGGGGAAGCTGAAGCTCACCGTCCGCGTTGGCGACATTCTCGATCATCAGGCGCCCCTGCCACCCTTGGGTGCCTATTTCCGCAACGATGATCTGACCACCGGTGCGCCAGTTCTCAGCGCCTGGTGATTCCCACCTTCCGGAGGTCCACAGGTCGTTGATGAAGAGCCAGCGGCCGCGCCGCCAGCCGCGGTGGAACCTCGCGTCGAACGGTTCCCGGCGGCGGCCGTCCCCGAGGCCTGGCAGCGAACAGGTCGTGTGGATCGAGTAATTGGGGCCGAGCGCGATGTCCTCCTGCGACGTCCATGCGCGAAAGCCGTACACGACCTCGTAGTTGTCGGCGAGATGCTCGAAGCCGATGCGTGGCCCCTCGATATGCCGGTTCGCCGGGTCGGTGAACTGGCCGGGGCGATGGATCCAACGCCAGTTGTCGAAATCGTCGATCTGGTGATCCCAGCCGAAGATGATCCGGTTGGCGCCGTTTGTGCGCGATCCGAGACGCACGCCGCCCCACACCCGGATCCAGTTGATCGCGTGCAGCCCCCGGACGACCTTGGAGGCGCTCGACCAGAGGTACTCGTCCATGTGCTGCCGGACGAAGCTGACGCCCCAGGCGCGGCTGCTATCGAGGGAGTAGAAGGGAAGCTTTAGCCACCCCTCATCGTGGAGCCCCTCCGTCGTGTCCTGGTGCTCGAGCCACAGTTGCTTGCGGGTCCCGAGGAGATCCGGGTCGAGGTAGAAGAACGTCCACTCGTTGCGTTCGAACGTTGATGTGTGGCCGACACTGATCTGTTTGCCGAGTCCAAGGAAGTTCTCGTCCCAAACTGTGACCCCGCTGCGCGTCCTGTTGCCGAACATGCCGAACTCGACGCCAGCCTGGAGGCTCCAGAGATCGTGGGTTTCGACGATGACTTCGACGCCGTTGCCCTTGCGGTGGGCCGTGATGTTGACGGGATTGAGCCATCCGAGGTTGCGGAGGATCCGGGCGCTCTCCTCGACCTTGTCCTGGGAGTAGGGATCCCCGACTTTGAACAGCAGCCGGGCACGGAGGTACGACTCCCGCGTCACGATGTGGATCCGGTTGGCCGCGCGGTAGAGCCACGCCGATGTCTTTGGGTTCGACGTGTCAAAGACGTTTCGCCGGACGAAACGGATCGAGATGACGGGAAGCCCGTCCAGCGGCGAGGCCGGTACGGCAGAGCTGTGCGGGGAGTTGGTGGCGATCGCAACGTTGGCGCTCAGGACGAGAACCCCGAGCCAGGCGGCAGCGCGGCACGCATGACATCCTGCGTCCCCGCGCCATCGCGCGGCATGGCCCGACAAACGCACGGCACGCTCCACCCGATCCATGACCCTCTCAACCACCATCCTTCATGGTACGCTCTCCCCGCCGATCATCCAGGATAGGGACGGCGGGGGCTGGGCCTCCGGTGGCCTCGTGTGTGACGCCACGTCGGTGGCGACTTCAGGGAGAGGATGTGTGGATGTCTTTTGTGCCACGAAGAGCAGGCCAACACCCCACGGTGTATCCGGAAAGAGCCGGTCGATCGAAAACGCCGCCGTGACGAGGGCAACCAGTGCCCGGCGCCGTCCGAGACCCTTGACGGAACGCAGCACCGGATCGTCGTCGGTGTGACGGTCGATCGTGAGCCTCCTCGCGTTGACCTGTTTGAGGAAGAGGCCGTCATAAAGCCGCATCAGCGGCCAGCCCCATCGCTGGATGTGCCCGCGAAGATTCGCCGTTGCCAGCAACCGCCGCAGCGATGTCTTCGTGTACCTCCGCAGGTGCCCGGCCCAGTCGTCCCATGCAGACCATTGCCGCGGTCCATGTGGAACCGTGCCGGCGATTCTCCCCGAAGGCGTCAGAACGCGGCCGAGCTCGTGGAGGGCCTGGGCATCGGCGGGGATGTGCTCGAGCGTTTCCGCCGTGCTGATCGAGGGAAAGGCATCGCTGGCAAAGGGGAGAGCCGTGATGTCGGCAACCACGGGAAGCACGCGCCGCGACACGCCCGCTTTCATGGCTCGCGAGCGTGTGACCGCGAGTGAGCGGAGGGAAAGATCGGCAGCGATGACCGTCGAGCCCTGTTGCGCGAGCGCCACCGCCAGCGAGCCCACTCCCGAGGCGCAGTCGAGGTGGAGGGGTGGGACCGCTCTCGCGACGACCGCGCGCAGGATCAACGCCTCGCGATACGCGTGCCGGGGCCCGAAAAACTCCGGATCACGTCCCCACTCGGCCTGTCCCATGCGTGGCTCAGCGCGGCCTGCGGCGGGACGTCGACTCCCGCTTCCGGATCATCTGGGCCACTTCCATGACGCGCTTGCGTTCGCGTTGCTTCCGGGCGAGCTCGGACCGTTTCTTCCACCTGCCGAAGAGCTGGGTGAACCAGAGGATCGCCAGCCAGTGGGCCCTCTCCAGGGGAATCTTCGTCGCCCGTACCCGCGAGCCCCACAGCCTGGCACGGTTCAGGTTGGCCTTGCTCAGATCGGCGTGCCGAAGGTCGGACCACCGGAGGTCGGCGCCCTCGAGATCGATGCCGATGGCGTCGGAGAACCGGAGGTCGGCACCCTGCAGGTTCGCCTGCTTCGCCTGGACGAGGATCAAGCTCGTTCCCGAAAGATCGGTTCCCTGAGCCTCGGCATGATCGAGCCTGGCTTGCTTGAGGGTTGCATGGCGAAACGTCGCGTCGGCGAGGTGGGCTTCCCTGAGATCCGCGCCTTCGAGGTTCGCCTCTCTCAAGTCCGCCTCTTCCAGGTTGGCGCGCCGGAAGTTGAACCCACGGAGCTGGCAGCCGGTAAACACGGCCTTTCGCAGGTCCGCCGAAGCAAACGACAGCTTGCCAAGTTTGGGGGAGCGAAAATCGAGCTTGTGGAGGCGTGCATCCGCGAGCGTGCAGCCATCGAACACCGCGTGGAGCAGGCGCGCGCCCCTGAGGTCCGCGCCGGACAGGTTGGTATTGATCAGGGAGGCATTCTCGAGGTCTGCATGATCGAAGCTGGCCCCCTCGCACTTTGCCCCGTTCAGCTTCGCTTCGGCGAGTCGGGCCGCGTGGAAGTTGGCGCCGTGGAGCGACGCCTCCGAGAGATCAGCGCCCGTGAGATGGGCCTCCTTCAGCTGGACGTTATCCGCCTGCGCTCCGCGCAGCATGGCGCCCGTGAGATCGAGCCCGTCGAGCTCGACGCCATCCATCACGGCACCTTCCGCGTTGACGCCCGTCAGGGTGGTTTGATCGAACCGTCCTCCGCGCAGCACGGCGCCGCGCAGCGAGGCACCGGAAAGGTCGGCGCCGTCGAAGACCGCACCGTCAAGCTGAGCGTGGTCGAGGCGCGCCTTGTGCAGCCGTGCGCCCGTCAGCATGGCGCCACGGAAGCTTGCGCCCTCGAACGAGGCTTCCGAGAGATCGAGGTCGGAGAGGTCGAGAAAATCCAGGTGTACCCGGTTGAGGCATGCGCCGTGGAGCGACGCGCCGGTCAGATCGGCTCCTTCGAGAACGGCGTGGGTGAGATCGGCGCCGTCGAGCCTGGCGTGCGAGAGATTGGCGCCCCGGAGATGCGCCTTGGCCAGGTTGAGGCCGCTGAGGTCCCGCCCGGAAAGGTCGGCATCGATGAGATCCGGCGCCAGCGAGGGGTGTGTCTCGCGCCACGCGTCCCAGGTACCGTCGTCGAGATGCTGCAGGTGCTCCTCGTTCGCCATGCTTCTATTATGCCGCGTCGGCGCCGGGAAGGCGAGGGAAGCTATTCCCCAATCGGCCCGGCGTTTGACCGGCTTTCCCCTTGTGGTATAAGATAGCCAAGACGGATGTTTCAATGAAGTGGTTTTCGACGTGAGGAGGTAAGACAATGCGTCATACGGCGATCGGTCTGGCACTTGTTTCACTGCTGACCCTTCCCCTGGTTTCAGCCCATGCGGCGAAGCCGGACCGGAATGCGACGCCGCCCGTGCCACGGGCGACGGTGGCTTCTCCTGCGGACCAGACGAATAACGCCATGTTCTGGCTCGACTCTCCCGCACCAGATGCCAAGGTGGCCGGCGCCGTGGAGGTCAGGGGTTGGATCGTCGATCCGCGCGGCGTCAGCAACATCGACCTGTACGTCGATGGCGTTTACACGGCAAGCGCAGACCTCAACGAGCCGAGGTACGACGTGCTCCAGGCGTACCCGTGGCTGAATGCGACGATCAACGCGAGGCCGGGATTCAGCACGTCGTTCAACGCGGACGCGCTCTCGGATGGGGCGCACACGATCTTCGTGCGGGTGCGGTTCGCCAACGCCGCAACGGAAGACTTCGGGACCCGGACCGTGATCGTCGACAAGAGCATCAACCAGTCGCCGTTCGGCGAGATCGACATGCCGGGTCCAGCGCAGCCGATGAACGGCGTGTTCCCGGTGACCGGCTGGGCCCTGGACGACAGCAAGGTGACGAAGGTCGAGGTCCTGATCGACGGGCAGACCATCGGAGGCGCCAACATGGGGATGCCCCGACCCGACGTCCACAACCGGTTTCCGGCCATTCCGGGAAGCGCGGACGCGGGATTCGTGCGCATGGTGAACACAACGACCTTCCCCAACGGCATTCATACGCTGGCCGTTCGTCTGTGGGACGACGAGGGCGCCTCCAGGGTCATCGGCCAGAGGTTCGTCCAGATCTTCAACAACGGCCGGAACCTGCCCCCCTTCGGCAGGATCGAGTGGCCGATCTCCAACCACTACGTGTACATCACCGGGTGCGCCAATGGCGCCGCCGGCTGGTCCGGCCCGAGCTTCGAGGATACGAGCGAATGGATGATCGTCTCCGGCTGGGCGCTCGATGTCGGGGGCCGGACCGATCCGGGTGGGGTCGCATGGCTCGAGCTCTACATCGATGGCAGCGGCCCGCTGGCCAGCACCAAGACCGATGAGTTCTACGCGCCGAACCCGTACAACCTCGACATGAACTACTACGGCATCGAACGGCCCGATATCCTCAAGCTCTTCCCGGATGTCCCGAACGCGAAGGACTCCGGCTTCAGGTTCATGATCAACGTCAAGGACCTCATGTTCAACCATGGGTACAACGAGGGGCTTCACTACGTTACCGTTCGGGCCGGGGATATCGCTGGGTATACCGCCGACATTGCGACGATCCCCGTGATTTTTGACTGCGACAACGACCCCGATATTCCCGCGTTCGGCGATATCTACACGCCCACCAACATGGAACGCGTGAGCGGCACCTACAAGGTGACCGGCTGGGCGACCGACGCCACCGGCTCCGTCAAGGACGTGCAGATCATCGTCGATGGGAACCTGATCGGCCTGGCGACGTACGGGACGGCGTCGCCCGAGGTTCACCAGAACTTCCCGTGGATTCCGTTCAACGTCAACAACGTCGGGTACGAGTACGACCTCGACACCACGAAGCTGACCGACGGGCAGCATACCCTGGTGACGCGGGCCGTCGATTACTGGGGGGGCACAAACTACATCGGCCAGAGAACGTTCATCGTGGACAACGAGAACTCTGGCCAATGACCCGGCACCCCTGAGCGTCCGGGAGCAATCCTGCTAAAATCGCACCCCGTTACGGCGGGGTGCTTTTTTGACCGCCGTGCTGGACGCCGCGGCAAACCTCGTGGCTGGGAGGATGATCCAGATGCGCGCACTGTATTTCGAGAAACACGGTGGAACCGGCGAGCTTCGGCTCGGCGGCCGGCCGCTGCCTGAACCGGGACCGGGCCAGGTCCGGATCCGGCTGAAGGCGGCGGCGCTCAATCACCTGGACCTGTTCGTGCTGGGCGGCATGCCGGGTATCGAGATCCCACTGCCGCACATCGGCGGCGCCGACGGCGCCGGGGTGGTCGACGCGGCCGGTCCCGGCGTCTCGGGCGTCGCTGTCGGCGACGAGGTCATCTTCAACCCGGGGCTTGCATGCGGCGGGTGCGAGCTGTGCCGCAAGGGGGAGCAGTCGCTCTGCGTTCGCTTCGGGATCGTTGGTGAGCACGTCGACGGGACGTTCGCCGAAGCCGTGGTGGTTCCGGCCGGCAACGTCGCGCCAAAGCCGGCGCACCTCGGCTGGGAAGAAGCTGCCGCCCTGCCGCTGACCTTTCTGACCGCCTGGCGCATGCTGCTCAACCGCGGCGGGCTCCGGGCCGGGGAGACCGTCCTGATCCACGGCATCGGCGGCGGCGTTGCGCTCGCGTGCCTCCAACTGGCCAAGATGGCCGGGGCCCGTGTGTTCGTGACGTCCCGTTCTGAGGCCAAGCTTGCCAGCGCGCGCGAGCTCGGCGCCGACGAGGTCATTCCCGCCGGTGCGAACGTCGCGCGCGAAGTCCGGCGGCTGACCGCCAAGCGCGGAGTGGACGTCGTCGTGGATTCCGTCGGCGAGGCGACCTGGCTGCAGTCGCTCAAGGCCGCCGCGAAGGGAGGGCGGATCCTGACCTGTGGCGCCACGAGCGGTCCCAATCCGGCCGAGGAGATCCGCCTGATCTTCTGGAACCAGCTGAGTATCATCGGCTCGACGATGGGCTCGGACGAGGACTGGCGCCGGATGCTCGGCGCGGTAACGTCGTCCGGGCTCAAGCCGGTCGTCGACGAGGTTGTCCCGTTGGACGAGGGCCGGAAAGCGTACGAACGCCTGGTTGCGGCGGAGCAACTCGGCAAGATCGTCCTGACGATCGGGACGGCGTGAGGAGGCGAACGGGCCGTTGAGCACCGATATCCCCCAGGCAGTCGTGCCACGCGTCATCCCTCGGCCCGAGCACACGATCTCGCGCCGGCAGATTTCATCGGGCGCGCTGAAAGTTCTCTACAGGCTGTCCCACGCCGGTTACCTGGCGTACCTGGTGGGTGGAGGCGTACGGGACTTGCTGCTGGGCAAGACTCCGAAGGATTTCGATGTCGTGACCAATGCGCGCCCGCGGGAGATTCGCAGACTTTTCCGGAACTCCCGGATCATCGGGAGGCGATTCCGGCTGGTCCATGTCATGTTTCAAGATGGAATCGTAGAGGTCGCGACGTTCAGGGCGAGCCCGGAGCCGCCGGAGGCGCCGGACGGCTGGGAAGAAAACGGAGACGAGGACGAGCTGGCGCCGGCGGCTTTCGAGGATGCGGGTCCCGCTCCCAACGGCGAGGAGCCGGTTTTTGGAACGCCGGCGGAGGACGCCCTCCGGCGCGACTTCACGGTCAACGCGCTCTTTTACAACATCAGCGATTTTTCCATCATCGATTACGTTGGGGGCATCGAGGACCTGCACAACGGGCTCCTCCGGGTGATCGGCGAACCCCAAACGAGGTTTCACGAGGATCCCGTACGGATGTTGCGGGCGCTGGAATACATGGTTCGGCTCGGTTTTGAGCTGACGCCCGGGATCGAAGAGGCGATCGAAGCAAACCGGAGGGAGATCCTGACGGCGGCGCCGGCCCGGCTGGCCTACGAGCTCGTCGAGACGTTGCGCTCGGGCGTCAGCGTCGGGATCTGCGAGGCGTGGAGACGTTTCGGGTTCCTCGACCTGATCTTTCCGGAGGCGGCTCACGCCGGTCGTGCGCTTGGGTCCCTGCTCGGCGTCATCGATCGCTGGACGAACCAGGACCGCAAGGTCCCCACCTCCGTGCTCCTCGGTACTGCCTTTCTGCCAGCCTATGCGCACATTCTCGGCCAGGCCGTGGCGGCAGGTGGGAAGATCAACAACCCTGCTCTTTTAGACGCGATCGCCGAGCTGGTCAACCCGTCGGTTCTCCGGTTGCACATCTCCCACCACGATCTCTTCCTGATCCGGCAGGGGCTCTTCACGTTGAGCAAGCTCCGGAAGGCCCCCGAGCGCGGCCGTCAGGTGCAACGGCTCGTGCGGCAGGAGTACTTCCCGGTGGCCTGGGCGTTCGACTGCCTGGCGGTCGAGGCCGGCCTGCTCCCGGCAGCGCCTCACGCCGCATGGCGGCGCGCCCTCGAGCGGTTCGAGGAGGGTGCGACCGATCAGGACGGGGGCCGGCCGCACACGCCCCGCCCGTCCCGGCGCCGGCGCCCGGGGCGGAGGAGGCGCACGTGAGCATTCCCGAGAATGTCCAGCGGCGCGCTGAAGAGCTCCGGGGGCAGATTCGCCATCACGACGAGCTCTACTACGTCAAGGCGGCGCCCGAGATCTCCGATTTCGAGTATGACCGGCTCCTCGCCGAGCTGATCGATCTCGAAGCACGGTACCCGGAGCTCGTGACGCCGGATTCTCCAACCCAGCGCGTTGGCGGCGCCCCGCTTGCGGAGCTGCAACCGGTCCGGCACGCGGTGCCGATGCTCTCGCTCGAGAACACCTACAGCCGGGAGGAGCTCACGACCTGGTACGAACGGGTCTGCCGCCAACTTGGAGAAGAGCCGGACGGGCTCGTGGCGGAGCTCAAGATCGACGGGGTGTCGATCTCCCTGCTGTACGAGGACGGGCGCCTGGTTCGCGGCGCGACGCGGGGTAACGGGCTGGTGGGCGATGACGTCACGGCCAACGTCAGGACGATCCGCCGGGTCCCGATGGTGCTCGAGAACGCGCCACCGCTTCTTGAAGTCAGGGGCGAGGTCTACATGCCTCGCAGCGTTTTTTCCGAGCTCAACCGCAGACGGCGCGCCGAAGGTGAGCCCGAATTCGCCAATCCACGAAACGCGACCGCCGGCTCGATCCGGCTGCTCGATTCGAGGGAAGCGGCACGGCGGAAGCTCTCGGCCTGGTGCTACCAGATCGTTCGAGCCGAGGGCCTCAAGCTCAGGCGCCATTCGGAAGCGCTGGAGCTGCTCGCAGGCCTTGGCTTCCCGGTCAACCCGGAATGGACGGTCTGCCGGGATCTTTCCGATGTCGATGGGTTTATCGATCACTGGGAAGAGGGACGGCACAGGCTCGATTTCGACATCGACGGTGTTGTCATCAAGGTCGACGAGCTCGAGCTGCAACGCCGGCTCGGTACGACGGCACGGGTCGTCCGGTGGGGCGTGGCGTTCAAGTACCCTCCTGAGGGGAAGAAGACGCGCGTCACGAACATTGTTATCCAGGTAGGACGGTCGGGGGTCCTGACCCCGGTCGCCGAGCTGGAGCCCGTGCGGATTGCGGGCTCGACGGTGTCCCGGGCGACGCTCCACAACTTCGAGGAGCTGGCACGGCTCGATGTACGCGTCGGCGATACCGTCTGGGTCACCAAGGGTGGCGAGGTCATCCCAAAGGTGATCGCCGTCGATCCGGCCGGACGCCCCGAGGATGCCGAGCCGTTTCCGGTTCCCCAACGGTGTCCGGCCTGTGGAACCGCCGTGGTCAAGGATCCCGCGGAGGTCGCCATCCGCTGTCCGAACCGGTCATGTCCGGACGTGATCGCCGGACAGCTGCGTCACTTCGTCTCCCGCGGGGGCATGGACATCGAAGGCCTTGGCGAGCGTTCGCTGAACCAGTTGCTTGAGGCCGGGCTGGTGACGGATCCCGCGAGCCTGTGGGAGCTGGACGAGGCCGCTCTCGCCGAGCTCGATGGCTGGGGCGCACTGTCGGCCGCCAACCTGCGCCGCAGTCTGGACCAGGCCAAGAGCCGGCCTCTTCACAGGCTGCTGTTCGCCCTTGGCATCCGTCACGTTGGCGAGAAGGCGGCGCGGATCCTGGCCGGGCGCTTCGGCTCGCTCGACGCCCTGGCCCGGGCGACGGCAGAAGAGCTCGAAGCGATCGATGGCATCGGGCCGGTGATCGCCCGCTCGGTGAAGAGCTGGTTTTCCGACCCCGAGCACACCGCGCTCGTGGAACGCTTGGCGGCGCATGGCATCAACACCGTCGAACCGGAGACATCCGGGGAAGCCAGGCCGCTGGCCGGCCTGACCTTCGTGTTGACGGGTACACTGTCGCGGCCGAGGGACGAGATCCGCCAGCGCCTCGAAGAGCTCGGGGCGAACGTCGCCGCTTCGGTGTCGCGGAAGACGTCGTACGTCGTGGCCGGCGAAAACCCGGGAAGCAAGCTCGACAAGGCCGGCAGGCTCGGCGTTGCCGTGCTGTCCGAGCAGCAGCTCGATGAGCTCATCAAAGCCAAGGGCGGGGAGGGGTTGTGAAACCGGTGATTTTTCTCGTGGACGACGATGAAGGCTCGCGCGACGCGATGCGGCGAGCGTTGATTCGCATGGGATACGAGGTTGAGCCGTTCATCGAAGCGGCAGCGGCACTCGAACGGATCGAGGGGGGCGCCGATGTTGACGTTGTGATCTCCGACGTCAGGATGCCCGGGATGGATGGCTACGAGTTTCTCCGGCAGGTTCGGGCCATCCGGCCGGCGCTTCCCTTCCTGCTGGTCACGGCGTACGGCGACGTCGACGATGCGGTTTCGGCGCTGCAGGAGGGCGCGGACGACTACCTGACGAAGCCGGTGAAGATGCAGGAGCTCCGCCGGCGGGTTCAGCTGCACCTGGAGCGGCGGGCGCTGAGCGACGAGAACAAGCGCCTGCGCCAGCGGATCGAAAAATCGTTCGGTTTCGAAGGAATCATTGGGCACTCCCAGGCCATGGAGGAGCTTTTCGAGCGGATGCGCGTGGCCGCGCCGGCGCCGTCGACGGTGCTGATCGTCGGGGAATCCGGAACCGGCAAGGAGCTCGTGGCCAACGCGCTTCACGAAAATTCCCCCCGGGCGGGCGGACCCTTCATCGCGGTCAACTGCGGGGCGATTCCGGGCGAGATCCTCGAGTCCGAGCTGTTTGGGCACGAACGGGGCGCCTTCACAGGCGCGCATCAGAGACGGATCGGGCTGATCGAGGCCGCGTCCGGCGGCACGCTTTTTCTCGACGAGATCTCGGAGCTGTCCGCGGAGCTCCAGGTCAAGCTCCTGCGGGTCCTTGAACAGAGGAAGATCGTTCGTGTCGGGGGGGGCGTCGAGATCGATGTCGATTTCCGCCTCCTCGCCGCCACGAACCGGAACCTGGAAGAGTGGGTCCGCGAGGGACGCTTCCGTGAGGACCTGTACTACAGGCTCAAGGTCGTCACCCTGACGATCCCGCCGCTTCGAGAGCGTCCCGACGATGTTCCGCTGCTCGTGCAGCACTTCATCGGCCGGTTCAACAACGAGCTCGACCGGTCTGTCACGGGCATTCATCCGGCGGTCCTGATGGCGTTCAAACGCTATCCATGGCCGGGAAACGTGCGGGAGCTGCGGAACATCGTCGAATCGCTCGTCCTCTTCGCCCGGGGTGACGAGATCGCGCTGGAGGATCTGCCGGTCGAGCTCCGGATGTCCCAGCCCGCCTCCACGTCAAAGCCGGCCGCCGACTGGCAGCCCCGGCCGATGGCCGAGATCGAGAAGGAAGCGATTCTCAGGACCCTCGAGCACACACACGGGCACCGCGCCCGGGCCGCACAGCTCCTCGGGATCGGCTTGCGGACGTTGCAGCGAAAGCTCAAGGAGTACGGCGAGATTTCCAGCCACGAGTAGCGCACCGCGGCATCGCCCCGACTGACATCCCGGCCCACTCTCTTGAACTTGGGCGCTTCTTTGACGCCAACGCGGATGCGCCCGGGAGGCCGTGCTTGCAGCAGGTCCGCGGTCAGCGCCCGGGAGGCCCGGCCTTTGGCCGGCGCGCGTCATTCGCCTCGATCCGGCCCTCGCGCGAGCGCGGGTCCGGCTCGAGGCTCATGCCGCCGGGGCTGGCGCCCCGCCCCGGGCTTGTCGCTTCGTTGGGGCGGCGGGTCTGTCTCTTTGAGGGGAGGGGATCGCGAGGA
>JAADFN010000129.1 GCA_013152895.1 Acidobacteriota bacterium
CCTATTCCTGGCTGCGACCGAAGGTTCGAGAGGGGGCCGAGAACCCGCGAATGCAACAGATCGGGACTCTTTCGAGCTCCGTCCTGTGGCTCACCTGGAATCTTTTCGGTGAACGGCTGGGCCGACGGCGGTCCGATCGCTTCGCCGTTCTCCGGTATGAAGACTTTGCACGCGAACCCCGGCCGACTCTCGAGAGGATCCTTTCGTGGTTGGATGAGCCGGATGACCTCGCGCAGTTCCAGGACGACCACACGGTGACGCTTGCAACCACCCATACCAGCTCCGGGAATCCGAACCGCCACGGGACCGGGCCCGTATCCATTCGTCTCGACGATCGATGGCAAACTGACCTGACGCCGTGGCAAAGGCTTCAAGTTACAGCGCTCTGCTGGCCGATCATGTCTCGGTACGGCTACCTGCACAGCGCTCGTTCCACGAAGGTCTCGGCGGCATTATGAACCTCGGCCGAGCTTTCTCCGCAGGGTTGCTGATTCTCCTTGTCGGGCTCATGTTCTTCGATAAGCCATTTGCATACCTGGGAATCGGCCAGGTCTTCATCACCGAGTTTGTGCTCCTGCTTGGCGTGGCCGCTGCGCTTATCGACGTTCGCAAGGAAGGTCGTTTCAGCTGGCGAAGAATCTCCCCGTTTCAAACTGCTGCTCTTGCCACCTTCCTCGTCTACGAAGCCGTCCGAACCGCCATGGATATTCCACAGTACCGGCTACTCGCGCTGCGCGACGGCGTCGTATGGGGCTACGCGCTCTTCGCCGTGATCATCGTGACAGTTGCCGGGAAAGGCACGCTCCAAAGGTGGGTCTCCGGCTACCGCCGGCTCGCACCGATCTTTGTCATCTGGGCCCCCATCGCCGTGCTCCTCTATGCGCTGCGGCCCGGGGGCCTGATGGTACCAGGACGGCCTATCTCGCTCTTCCTGTTCAAGCCCGGGGATCTCCTCGTGCATCTGGCCGGCGCCGGCGCCGCCCTGGCCCTGTGGCCACGCACAACGCCGCTGAAAGGTGCTCACGACGTCAGTGGTTGGCTGATGAGTCTCCTGTGGGGCGCCGGCTTCGTGATGGCCGCAAGTCTAAGTCGCGGCGGTCTCCTTGCCTGCCTGGCCGGGTTGACAGTTGTGACCGTTCTCGGCCCATGGAAGCAAGTGGTGAAGCTGGCGGCCGGAATGCTTGTGGCATTCATCCTGCTCGGCATCAGCGGCATCCAGATCAACTGCCCCTCCATAGCTCAAGGGGCTCTCAACAAAGAGATCTCCGCCCGGCAAGCAGTTTGGCAGCTGAGGAGCATCACCCTGGAGCTGCCCAGGACGATACGATCGAAGAACCATCTCGCTGCCCAGCACGTTCAAACCAGGCCAAGCAAGGTATTGCGGACAAGGCGCAAGCCCTCTGCAAAGCCCATTCGAACCACGGCGACGCGGGTGAGACACGGGTCTCGTTCTCGCGCCGTCCAGGCCCCGGCTACCCATGTGAGGAGAGCACGACCTCCTCGAACCCCTTCACCAACGAAAACATTACGGCTTGGAACGATGAGCTGGCGCCTCCGGTGGTGGAGAAAGATCGTTGGCTATACCATCGATGGTCCGTACGCGCTCCGGGGCAAAGGGTTCGGCATCAACCTGGCCGACTCCGATGGCTTCCAGCCAGAGAAGAATCATGGGCTGAGAGATCCGCATAACGTGTTCATGACCTTCCTTGCACGTTCGGGGGTGCCGGGCCTCCTGCTCTTCGTCATCCTGGTCGGAACGGTGCTGTGGAACCTGCTTCCAACGTGGTGGCGGAGCGATGGGGACGACCGAAGGCTCGCCGTGTGGCTCCTGGCTTACCTGGCTGCCATGCTTGTCAACGCGAGTTTCGACGTCTACATCGAGAACCCGATGGGCGGCGTCTGGTTCTGGAGCCTCGTCGGCGCCGCCATGCTCCTGACGGCCGATCGACGAGGACGCCGGAAGGGTACGGAGACGGCGGCGTGAAAGTCCTGGTGGTTCACGAGTCGTACCTGCAGTCCGGTGGCGAGGACCGGGCCGTGGAGGCGGACGTCCATTTGCTCCGATCCCGCGGGCACGAGGTCCTCGAGTACCGGAGAGATAACCGGGAAGTGGGAAGCTATGGTTACGTCCGATTGGGGCTTACAACGATCTGGAGTCATTCTTCGTACCGCGAGCTGACGAGGTTGGTCACGGAGGAGAGACCCGACATCGTCCATTTTCACAATACGCTCCCGTTGATTTCACCGGCTGGGTTCTGGGCCGCGAAGCGAGCCGGATCGACGGTGATCCAGACGTTGCACAACTACCGCCTCGTCTGCCCAAACGCCGTGCTTTTCCGGAACGGCGAAGTGTGTGAGGAATGTCTGCACTGGGCCGTACCCCTCCCGGGCGTTCTTCATGGCTGTTACCGCGAGAGCCGTCCCGCCACGGCAGCGATCACAGCGATGCTCGTGGCTCACAGGGTGATCGGCACGTGGCAACAAGCGGTCGACGCATTCATCACGCTCACCGAGTTTCAGACAAAGAAGCTTGTTGCAGGCGGCATTCCCGAATCCAAGGTCATCGTCCGCCCGAACTTCGTGGAACCCGATCCCGGCCTCGGCCCGGGGGATGGCGGGTACGCGCTCTTCGTCGGGCGGCTGACCGCTGAAAAAGGCGTCGTCACCCTGCTCAGAGCCTGGCAACAGCTCCCGGAGCAGATTCCGCTCCTTCTTGTGGGGGATGGGCCGCTTGCCGAGTCCGTCAGCAGCGCTGCGGAGGAAAACGAGGCCATCTCCTATCTTGGACCCCAGACCAACGACCGGGTGCTTGAGCTGATGCGGAGGGCGGCGATCCTTGTGTTCCCTTCGCTGTGGTATGAAGGGTTCGGAATCACGATCATCGAGGCCTTCGCGACCGGGCTCCCGGTCGTTGCCGTGGGGACGGGGGCAGCCAGCGAAATTGTAAAAGACGGCGACACGGGATTGCTCGTTCCTCCCGGTGATTCGCACGCCCTAGGGGGTGCCGTGTCACGGCTTTTTCGAAATGACAGGCTCCGGAAACGCATGCGGGCTGCGTGCCGACGCGAATACTTCGAAAAATACACGGGAGAGCGGGCCTACCACCGGTTGATCGAAGTGTACCGTAGGGCGCTCGACGCCACGCCGTCGAAGACCACATCATGATCGAGCGCAGGAATATTCTCGGTGTGAGTGTCTCTGCCCTGGACCTTGGCACGGCGGTACGCCAGATCGGGAAGTGGATCCAAGCTCGCGACCCAAACTACGTCTGCGTGACGCCGGCGCACGGGGTGATGGATGCTCGCCTGGACCCCGAGCTGCTGGAGATTTTCAACAGCTCCGGCATGACGACGCCGGACGGGATGTCGATCGTCTGGATCCTGAGGCTCTTGGGCAACCGGAACGTTTCCCGGGTCTACGGGCCGGACCTGATGATCGCAACGTGCGAAGCCGGGGTCGAGAGGGGGTGGAAACATTTCCTCTACGGCGGCGGCGAGGGCGTCGCCGATGAGCTCGCCCACGCCCTGAAACGGCGCGTGCCAGGGGTCATCATTGCCGGAACCTATACGCCGCCGTTCCGCGCGCTGACGCCGGAGGAGGACGAGGAGGCCATCCGGGCCATCGGCCGCTCGGGCGCCGATATCGTGTGGGTCGGAATCAGCACGCCGAAGCAGGAGCGATGGATGGCCGCACACGTGGGACGGGTCGGCGCCCCGGTTCTCATCGGGGTCGGCGCGGCGTTCGATTTTCTCTCCGGCCGCAAGCCGCAGGCGCCGCGATGGATCCAGAGATCCGGGTTCGAATGGCTGTTCCGGTTTGCGAACGAACCGAGGCGTTTGTGGCCACGGTACCGGCGGTACCCCGTGTTCGCTCTCCTGGCCGGCCGGCAGCTCGCTCACCACTGGTGGCGTCACAAGTGGGGCCGTGGGGGAGTCCGAAAGTGATGATACGATCAGGGTTGAAAGTCACCGGGACATGACCACTACCACGGGATCCAATCGACAACCGCATGCTTCGAACGGCGTGAATGGACCGCCACAGTGCGAGGGGACTGACATTCCGCGTCGGGCCACACGCGAAGCGCCCCTCCTCTCATCCGGCCACCAATGGTGGGCACCGCCCCTGCGCGTCGCCATCCTGCTCGCCTCGGATCTTGCAGCGCTTGCCGGATGTGCATTGCTGGCGTACATTCTCTGGGCCCGGCCCGTTCACCACCAGAGTCTTGCCATCTACCGGCCGCTGTTCCCCCTGATCATGCTTTTCCCCTTGAGTTATCTCCACGCCGGGCTCTATCCCGGGTTCGGCCTTGGAGCAGTTGAAACTTTTCGCCGCCTCAGCACACGGACGAGTTTCATCTACCTGGCCATCGCGGCCATGACGTTCGTGTTGAAGTTGCCCCAGCTCTTCTCGAGAATGATGTTCGTCATTGCCTTGATCCTGTCGGTGATCGCCGTCCCCTTGCTGCGCTACGTTGTGCTCGGTGTTGTCCGGCACCGGCGCTGGTGGGCCGAGCCGGTCGTGGTGGTCGGACAGGGCCAGGTCATTCGGCAACTGCTGCACACACTGCACGAGGCGTACTCCATTGGCTATCGCCCTGCAGCCGAGCTGCTCCTGCAGCCCGAAACGCAGCCGGGCGCGCCCCAGCTCTTGCCGATCGCCGGAACACTCGCCGACGCTCCGGCGGTCGCCGCACGAGGTTTCAGAATTGCCCTGGTCCCGGAGGATCCCCAGGGTCAGCACTGGAAGCTCGTCGAGCTTCTGCATCAATACTTCCGTCATGTCATCGTCATTCGCTCTCTCGGTGGCACACCGGTACTCGGCGTCCACGTGCGCAACTTCGGCGGAGTCCTCGGCCTGGAGTTCACCAACGAGCTCCTCAAACGTCACAATCGCATCCTCAAGCGTGCGACGGATCTCGCGCTGGGATCGCTCGCACTGCTCCCCGCCACGCCACTGGTGGCTCTTGCCGCCGCGGCGGTCCAGATCTTCAGCCGGGGACCCGTGTTTTTTTCGCAGGAGCGGGAAGGTCTCTACGGCAGGCGGATACGGGTATGGAAGCTCCGGACGATGGTCCCGGACGCGGAGGAGCGTCTCGACAAACATCTTATGGCCAATGCCGATGCCCGCAAGGAATGGGAACAGGGCTTCAAGCTCCGCCACGATCCACGCCTGGTGCCCATCGTGGGTGGCGTCTTGCGTCGCTTCAGCATCGATGAGCTCCCGCAGCTCGTCAACGTTCTCCGCGGGGACATGAGCCTCGTGGGACCCCGGCCTTTCCCGCCCTACCATCTCAAACGCTTCTCGCCCGGATTCCGGAGGCTGCGCAACCAGGTGCGACCGGGGATGACCGGACTGTGGCAGGTGCTCGGCCGCAGCACCGGCGGCCTCGGAGACCAGGAAGCTCTCGATACGCATTACATCCGGAACTGGTCGTTGTGGATGGACCTCTACATCCTGGGCAAAACGGTGTCTGCCGTGCTCGGCGGCCGCGGCGCCTATTGAAGGAGATGACGGCGATGAAAGATGCCACGAGGGACACTTCATCCTCCTCGGCTATTCCATACGAGCCTCCGGGCGTGCGGCTGCTCCCGGCCATCCTCGTGGCTGCCATGGTGCTCACCCCATATGCAGCCGCATTCATTCCATTTCAACGTGGCCTCGTGGCGCAGCTTGCCGTGCTCCTGATGCTCATGGCCATTGCCGCCTGGGATGGCTCGAAACAGCCCGCCCCCCTGCTCTCGAACGTCCCCATGCCCGTTGTCATCGGCCTCGGGCTGTACGCGGCAGCTGCTTTGTGGGGCGCCGGGATCGGTTTTCTCTCGGAAAACCCGGCGCGCTTCGTTGCAAGCCAAACAATCGCCCTGCTGCTCCTGCCGGCTGGCGCGTGGGCGTTCTTGCGAACGCGCGGTCACGGTGCGGAAAGTATTGGAAACGGGCTCGCCATGGCGGCGTTGATTGCATGCCTGATCCACGTATCCGTCATCGCAACGCCGGTCCTCCGCCAGGTGCTGATGCGGGAAGGCCTGAGATTCGTCTTTCGCAACGATGCAGATGCCATGGGCGCCGTGGTGTTGCTCCTCGTTATTTTGGCGGCACGCTGGGCACACAGGAAAACGCTGGGAAACGGACTTGCGGCTGGCGCGGCGGCGCTCTTGCTCGTTGGGAGCCAGACGCGCGGCGCATGGATCACCGCTACTGTCGGCCTGGGAGTTGTCACGGCACTCTTTGCAAGGTCTTTCAAACGTCTCGTGACGGGCCTCGTGATCGTTGGCCTGTGCGGAGCGCTGCTCGTCGGGTTGGCAGGATGGGCGATCATGAGAGGGCCTGCAAGCAAGGCCACACTCGTGTACAGTTTTGACCCGGCGCTCCAAGGCGGTCGAGGCAATTTTCCGCGGCCGGATCAAGCCAGGATACGTGACGGCTCTCCCGTGTTCGTCCCAAGCCCCCGGAAGGGAGCCGACCTGGTCCTCGTCCGAAACCTGCCCGTGGCAGCGCCAGTGCTCAAGCTCGATGTGAAGGCCCGGGTCCCCCGGGGTCAGGTCGCCGTGGCATGGCTGGAGGTTGTTGACAAGAGCGGTCAGAAGCTTCACACACAATACGTGTCACTGAACGGAACCGGACGTGACACATCGTACTCACGGATCTTCGTCATCCCGGCTCACGCCAAGAGTATCGCGCTCGGGGTCGAGGCCGGTCGCGGCATTCACGCCACGGCCGTCTCCAGCGTTCGTCTCGAGGTGTACTCGTCCCTTGCCACAGCATGGCTCCATCAGGTCACGGACCGCGCATTTCGTCCTCTCCGCAGTCTCACCGGCGGACCGGAGGATCCAAATCTTGCGTATCGCGGGCGTGAGCTGGAAGCTATTTGGACGCAGTGGCGTCGCACCTCGGCCGTCCGCCTCGTGACTGGGCAGGGACTCGGCGCAACGTTCCCCTTCGTCAATTCCGGGTGGGATAGCCACGGCCGACGCACCCAGCTCAAACGCGCCAGCTATATTCACAATTACTACGTCATGCTTGCCTTCAAGCTCGGCCTGGCCGGCATCGTGGCCCTGGCCGGCTTGCTGGCCGTCGTGGTGTGGACCTTCCGTCGAGCGATCCGATGCCGTACGGCGAACCGTTGGCTCCTGGTTGGCGCAACTGCCGCGTGGACAGCCTACCTCCTTTGGAGCGTCACCTCGCCGGAGATCTACGACTTCCGGATGGCCCCCATCTGGGGCGCCCTCGTGGCTGCGTGTGTGCGAGCCGAAACAGCCGAGTTGCAACCTGCCGCTCTCGTGCCGGATGTCCAACAATCAGCAGCACAGCCGGGCGACGTTTGAGCCGTTCCTGTCCCCGGTCATCCCGCGAGCCGTCCCCACCATCAACCCCTGGCCCCTGCGCCGCCGCTTTCCGGCTCCACCTCACCGACATTCTCCAAGAACCACTGGTAGGTGCTCCGGATCCCCTCTCTCAACTCGATGGAATGGTGCCAACCGAGGTCATGGAGACGGGTGAGATCCAGAAGTTTTTGGGGCATGCCATCGGGCTTGGAGGTATCCCAGACGAGCTCGGCTTCGGGATGAACGGCATCGCGGACGGTTTCGGCGAGCTCCCGGATGGTGAGGTCTTGACCGGTTCCAACATTGATGTGGATGTCCTCGTCCCAGTTTCGCATGATGAAGAGGCATGCGTCAGCGAGGTCGTCCACGTGAAGGAACTCCCGGCGTGGGGCGCCGGTGCCCCAGATGGTGACCTGCCTGCGGCCCTCGAGCTTGGCGTCGTGAAACTTCCGGATCAGCGCCGGGAGCACGTGCGACGACTCCAGGTCGAAATTATCGTTGGGACCGTAGAGGTTCGTCGGCATGGCCGAGATGAAGTCCGAGCCGTACTGACGCCGGTACGCCTGGCAGAGCTTGATACCCGCGATCTTGGCGATCGCGTACGGTTCGTTGGTGGGCTCCAACGGGCCGGTGAGCAGGTACTCCTCCTTCATCGGCTGCGGACATTCGCGGGGGTAAATGCACGAGGACCCAAGGTACAGCAGCTTCCGCACGCCGTACGTGTACGCAGCATGGACCGCCGTTGCGTGAATCATGAGGTTGTCGTAGATGAACTCTGCAGGCCGCGTCGAGTTCGCCCAGATGCCACCAACGGTGCCCGCCGCCAGAAAAACGAATTCTGGGCGGTTTGCCTTGAACCAGTAGTTGACAGCGGCCTGGTCGCGCAGGTCGAGCTGATCACGAGTGGCGGTAAGGATGCGTGTGAAGCCCTCGCGCTCGAGACGACGGACGATGGCCGAACCGACCAGTCCCCGGTGACCAGCAACATAGATTCTCGAATCCACGTTGAAAAGCGCCATACCATGTACCTCCAAGAATGCTCACCTGAGCCGACTCAGGGACTTTGATGTTGCCCTGCCGTGACGGCCAAGCCTCGTACTGCTGGAGGATAGTCTGGATGGATCTTCAGCGCCATCTGCCACGTACGTATTGCCTCGGCCGTGTTGCCAAGACGCGCAAAGCTGAGGGCAAGACGATCGAGCACGAGAACATTGTAGGGGCTTGCCCGGCGAGCCTCTATCAAGGCATGGCGAGCCTGATCGTTCTCCCCGAGCGCGGTCAGGGCCGCGGCTCGATACAACTGCACGGGGAACCCACTGCGATCGACCGTGTACAGGGGTGACTGGCCCGCATCGAGGTCGGCGAGGGCCTCCCGGTAACGCGCCAGCTTGAGATCCCGGTAGGCCATCCTCACGTGTTCTTCGCTCCTCATTCGAACCGCCCCGGCGAACAACGACCCCACAACCAGTACCAGGGCGATCACGGCGAGCCCCAGGGCAGCCGAACGCCGTAGCTTTCGCGTCTTGGGGGCCAATCGGATGTGGAGGCCGAAAGCCATGGCCAGAATCGCAGTTCGCAGAGCCGAAAGTCCAATCCGCTCACTCGGGAAGCTGAAGAGCGAGAATGTCAGGTACGCGACCTGAGCAAAGAAGAGCGCGGCGCCCAGCAGGGCCGTCGACACGTCTTCGGCGGCTACGACAACACCACCGGTCAACCACAGCAATGTTCCAATCACGGCCAGGTAGGCCAGCAACCCGGCGGCACCCCTCTCGGCCAGAATCCAGAGATAATCGTTATGCGGTCTTCTCGGCGTCTTCCAGATATTCCGCATCATCTGCTTGTTGCCAGCATATTTTGGAAAAACGATACGCCAGTTTCCGCTGCCAACGCCGAGCAGCGGATGGTCCAGCGCCATCCGGACCGTCTGGTTCCACAGGAACAGTCTTCCGCCGGCGCTGCCGTGAGAAGGATTGGCCAGGGTCTGTAACCTCGATTCGAGGCTGGTACGTCCGGCATGGCCCAGAACAAGCAAGGCCACGATCACCAGTGCCAGGAGCAGGCCCGATATGACCAGCACCATCCGGCGCAGCAGCCACATCCACCGGCCCCCTCGCTTCCGAGCAACGAACCACCAGAGAACAGACGTCATCAGAAAGCCCACGACGGCGGCTATCCACACCGAACGTGCCATCAAGACCGTTATCAACCCCGCGGCGAGAACGATTGCGCCGAGCGACACGGCTCGGCGCAGCCGACGTCCCACAAAGGCCTCATAGACTGCGAAAGGGAGCGTCAGCAACAGGATCTGGGACAGAAAATTCCGATGCGCCGACAGACCGTGAACAAGGTACGTGGTTTTCAGTGTCCATCCGTGTGCGCCAACAGCGCTGGCGAGCTGGATGGCGCCGACAAGACCCAAAACCAGGCAAAAGACCGACAGGACGGCCGCCAGGGTCTCGACCATGGCGCCGTCCCGGGAGAGAAGTGAGGCGAGAAGGACAAAGAGGACGAAGAAATCGAAGAGCCGCGCGCATCCGAACAGCGCTTCGGAGCGGTTGAGCGCCACGAGGATGCTGGCGCCGGCCGCGGCCACGCCTGCAAGCCAGACGAGTGTCACGCCGTTTTTCAATACAGAAGTTTCGACAACTCTCTTCTGCTTCCGCAGGATGAGTGTGACGGCAACAAGGGAAACGCTCAAAACCGCCGCCAGGAATACAAAACGGGGCAAGACATCCGGGTCGATCGTTCGCGAGCTGTGCACGAGAAACAATCCGCCCAGGAGCAAAACCACCCCGGGAAGGGCCACCCGATCAATGTTCGTGCTCCGTGAAGAGAGCGATTTCATGGTTTTCATTTCCTCCGCCGGGATTCTAACCCAGCCAGTCCGGCGCCGACCTCGGCTCGTCGCCGGGGGCCAGTGCTTCTGCTGGAACCCAACCAGTGCTTCTGCTGGAGCCCAAGATGAGCGATTCTGCCGGATGAGATGTGCCACGGTCTTGATGCCCTGGTGCGTGCGACGAGCGGAGGCATACCCGGAGGAATGTCGAGCATCGTCGCACGTGTCCAGGGCGCAAGAGATCGGTGCAGATCGCCGGTGAGAATCGCTCATCCTGGGTGGAAGTCACGCCCCCGCATCTGGACGCTCGATACTCCGGCTGAACAATCGCTGGCCCTCGATGTTCAACGGCGCAACACGGCGTTCGTTTGCCCGTCCTGGATCGGCCGAGCGCTGTTCCGTATACTCGGGCCGATGGTCATACCCGGGTTCTCGATTATTCTCTTTCTGGTATCACAGGGAGATCTTCTCGTGTGGAGCTCCCTCCAGTGGCGCACATCGTCGTCGACTCGATCCGTGCTCCGAAATGGCCCACTGGCTCCATCCATCGCGTTCGAGGAGCGTAGGTGAGGATCGCGCTACCACGATTCCTCGGCGGGGCTGCCCGAAACGCCGGCTGGCTTTCGGTGGGCGAAACCGTCGTCAAGGGCGGCGTGCTTGTCGCGGGTGTCATCGTCGCCAGGGGTATGGGCCCGGGGCCGATGGGGTTGTTTACCGTCTCGTACGGCGTGGCGCTCCTCATCACGCAGCTCTTCGCCGCCGGACAGGTCGAGGTCCTCATCCGGGAGGTGGCCCGGGAACCCGGGGCGGCGCGCACGTGGTTCAGGGTTTCGTCCGCCTGGCAGATCAAGGCCGGGATCCCGGTGATGCTGCTCTCCGGTCTCAGCATCATGTTTCTCGCCACGTCGGCGCTTCGCTCGACCCTGCTCGGCTTTCTCGTATACGCCTGGTTCAGGTCCAAGCTGATCACGGCCGGCGCCGTGTTCAAGGGCCTGGAACGGATGGATGTCGAGGTCAAGGCGAGAGCCATCGAGCTCTCCGTGGCGCTGACCGGGCTCACCGTCATCGCGCTTGCCAGCCTCCCGGCATGGCTCATGGGGTTCGCATTCGCGCTGGGCGCCGGTGCTGGTCTCGGGTGGATCGCGGTCCGTTTGCCACGGGATGATGTACCGGGATCATTCGCGGCTCTCGAACAACCGCCTGATTTCAAGAGGGAGGGGCTGGTTTTCCTCGGCCTTTCGGCGACGTTTCAACTCCTCATCCGCGGCGATACGGTCGTCATGGCGTTCCTCGGCCTGCCAAGCAAAGCGATTGGGCAATACGGAGCGGCGTTGATGCCGGTTCTCGCTGCCATCGCTCTTCCCCAGCTTCTCGCCGTGGCCCTGTATCCGATCCTCTCACGATCGGCGAGGGCCGGCGAATCGCCCAGGCGGTGGGTTCTTTTTTGTGGTGGACTTGGACTCGCTGCCGGCATTGGAACGGCCGGCGTGCTGGACCTGTTTGGGCCGCTGCTCGTTCGCGTGTTTTACGGTGCACGGTACCTCGCTGCCATTCCCCTGCTGACGCGGGCGGCGTGGCTCCTTCCCGGCGCATGCAGCTCGATGATGGTGGGTGTCGTGCTGGCGGCGTGGCGGCAGCAGCGCCTCGGCCTTGCCGCCCTGGCCTGCCTCGCCATCCCGGCCTTGCTCTCTGATATACTCATCATCCCGAAATTTGGCTTGATGGGCGCTGTCAACGTCGCGGTTGCCGCCCACAGCATGATCGCAGTCTTCTCAGCCATCCTCGCATGGACGGTGAAACGGCAGGTACGCGTGTGAGCGATTCGCCAAGCGCGGCAATCATCGTGGTTCACTTTGGAAGAGCAGCGCCGACACTGGCATGCCTCAAGTCGATCGATGAGGATCCCTCTCCCGTCCTCCGAACAGTGGTCGTCGTCGACAACAGCTCGAGCTTTGCGTCGCCCCCTGCAGACGCCATGCTTGTTTCATGCCCCGAAAACCCCGGGTTCGGAGCCGCGGTGAATCGCGGAGTCGCCAGCCTTGACCACCGGGCTTTTGATTTTATTGTCGTCTTGAATAACGATATCGTAATCCGTCCGGGTTATCTCCAGGCGGCTGCAGAGGCCCTCTTGGATGGTGACCCCCGCACGGCTGTCGCTGCTGGCCCTCTCGCCCTCGATGAGAACGGAAGCCGGCTCTGGTATGCGGGGGGAGGGATCAACTTCCTCACGGGAACCGTCACGCAAAGCAGGTCTCCCGTAGACGCGCAGAGGAGGCGTCCCGTTGGTTTCATCCCGGGCTCGGCGTTCGCCATAAACCCCGAGGCGTGGGAGGATGTCGGAGGTTTTGACCCATCATTTTTCCTGTACAGCGAGGATGTCGACCTGTGCCTGCGCCTCCGCAGACGGGGATGGCGGCTCACCTTCGAGCCGGGAATGGCGGCCGTCCACAATCTTGGCCAGTCCACCGGATCGCAGTCCGCATCGCCACTCTATCTCTATTACGTGACGCGAAACCGTCTCCGGCCCTTCCGTCCAGGCGTGTACCGTTTCTACCTCGCCATTCTTCATTCCGGCTACGTTCTTGGGAGAGCCGTTTTCAGAATCCTGAGCAACCACCGGACCGGATTGGACCAGGCCCGGGCTCTTCTCTCCGGGCACTGGAACGCCCTCAAGGGGCTTGTCCAGAACCGTCCGATGGAGATCAAGAAAGTGGAAATCAAGAAAGGAGTTCGACAGTGAAAACGGAAGTTGGCGCCCTGGTTTTGTCGCTGGTTATTGCCGGCGTTGTCTTTGCCCAGGAACAGCCCCGGCCGGCTGCGCAGGCGGCTGCAGAACATGCGGCCGGCGCGCGGGTTTTCACCGTTGCACCACCATCGTCCCCGCGGCCGCACGCCCTGGCAACCTATTCGCTCGGCAAGATCACCCAGCAGGACCTCGACCGAGTTGCTGGAGCCCGGCTCGCACGACTAAGAATGCAGGAGTACAACCTTGAAACCAAGCTCATCAGGCAGATCGCTTCCGAACGCCTCCTGCGATTTGAAGCGATCAAGGAAGGGAAAACGCGCAATCAACTCTACGCCGAACGAGTGACGAGCCGGGTCGTCGAACCGTCAAAAAAACGCGTGGACCAGCTTCTGAAACAGTATGGCGGACGGCTCAAGGGCACCGAACAGGAGAAGAGGCGCGAGATCATCACGGCGTTGAAACAGCAACAGGTTCGCCAGCTTGAAGATCAGCTGCAAGCATCACTGCTGGGCAACGCCAACTTGAAGATCCTCGTGGCGCCCCCGCGGTTCCCGGTGGCCATCGAAAAGCGAGACCCGGCGATGGGACCCCCGGACGCCCCGGTCACGATCGTGGAGTTCACCGACTTCCAGTGCCCGTACTGCGCACGAGCCGCTGGAACCCTTCGAAAACTCCTCAAACGTTATGGGAAGTCCATTCGCCTGGTGTTCAAGGCGGCGCCCTCGCCATCCCATCCGCGCGCCACGCCGGCCGCCGAGGCCGCGTTGTGCGCCGGGGCGCAGGGAACATTCTGGTCTTTCTACGACTGGGCCTTTGCGCACCAGGACAACCTCAGCAACATTGCTTTCACCAAGGAGGCCGCGGCGCTCGGCCTGGACGCCACGAAGTTCGGGTCGTGCATGTCTCGCCACGCGAAGCTCTCGATGATCCGCGCCAGCCAGCGCCAGGCGCGCCAGCTCGGCATCACGGGCACCCCGACGTTCTTTATCAACGGCCGCATGCTGGCGGGCGCCCAACCCGCCTCGGCCTTTGAGACCATCATCGACAATGAGCTCGCCGCCGCCTCGTCCGTGAAGGCTCCAGAGAAGCGAGAGGCGCCGGGACCACATCACAGCGGTCGAACGCCGAATCAGCATCGGGCGCGGTGATGCGACGACCCGGGCAACCGCTCCGTGATCTCCTTCGGACGGCCGCGCCATTAGCCGCCGCGGCCGATTCCGGGCAGCATGGCACCCGGCTGCGCTCCAGCGCTGTTGCCACACAGAACCGACGCCGGCAGCGTGGGCAAGCCCGACGAACACGGCGAAGAGGTTGGTCATGCTCAGTGAGCTGACGATTCTTATCGCCTCGCCGTGGCTCTGGGATGCCGCCGTCCGCCTGAGGCTGGCACGGGCTGCACGCCGGTGGACGCCGTTGCCCACCGTTGAGCAACCCGCCCTCCGCTGGCTCGTCCTGGTACCAGCTCGGGGCGAGGGTGACGCGGTTCGTCCAACGCTCCGGTCGATCAGTGCGGCCAAACGCCAGGGGCAGGTCGATGTGGTCGTTCTTCTCGACGGGGATGATCCCGTCGCGGAGCGGGCCACATCCGATCTTGGGTTTCAAACGATGGTCAAGCGGCCGGCCGGGCCAACCAAAGGTGCCGTACTCGGGTGGGCCGCGGACAACCTTGGCGATCGGCTCGCAAACGCCGACGTCGTCTTTGTCCTGGATGTTGGCTCCGTCATCCCCTCCGACTTCTTTGTCACATTCGGCTGGCCGACCGGGGCTGACGCCGTCCAGGCCTTTCTCGCCGGAACGGGGACCGGCGTCGCCCGCGCGGCAGCTTTCTCCGAGCGCACCGCCCAGCTCTGGCATGACCGCGGAAGGCAGGCTCTCGGCTGGAACGTCCGTCTCAGGGGAACCGGGACGGCGTTCACCACGGCAGCTTTTCTCGATGTTGCACGGCGTCTCATCACGTCCGTTGAAGACGCCGAGGCCACGCTCCTGCTCGCCTCCGAGGGGGCCACAACCGTTCTGGGCCCGGTGGAGCTACAGGTCAAGGACATCAAGCCGGAAGCGATCAGCCTCGCTGCCAGGCAACGCTCGCGCTGGCTTGCCGGACAGCTCGGGCTCCTCTTCCGGCGGCCGGGCACCCTCCTCCGGCTGATCTCCCGTCACCCGTTCGAAGGGCTGGCCTTCGCCGCGGAGCTCGTCAGCCGCCCGCTCTCCCTGACCGGCGGGCTCCGGCTTCTCGGGGGGATTGGCTGGACGATCGCTGCGGTGGCTGGAGGCTGGCCCGCCGGCCCCACCGTGCTTGCAGGGGTTCTCCTGGCAAGCGTTGCCAGCGACCTGATGTGGATCCGGCAGACTGGGGTTGCGTCTTGCCGTGAAACGATCGTGAGCTTCCTGTCCTTGGGTGCCGCATGGGTTGGCGCCCTTACCCTCCTCCCACGCACGATCGGACGCTGGATGCGCGGACGAAAATAACCAAGCCTTCCCCCGATCAATTCTCTTTGCACAACTGTAAACAACGGCGTATTCTACTTGCAGCGCACAACGAAAGGAGTGAAGTATGAGACGACTGGGTACTGTTCTCGTGGTTCTCATCGTGCTGGGATTCGGCATCGCCGGAGCCCAGACTCTTCAACCCATGATGTCCGGAACCGTTCCGGTCGTGGCACACCTCGGGGGTCAGAACGGGACATTCTGGACGACCTCGCTGTATGCCACCCAGGTGTCGGGGGTCAACCCGGCCAAGCTGGTGCTGACGATTCTCAATCCATCGGGAAGCAACTGGACGAAAACCGTGATGATGCCGGGGACCAAGGGAACGTTGTCGATCGACGACGTCGTCAAGGCCGTGGACCCCTCGATTCCGGACGGAAAATACGTCCTGACCTGGTGGGCCTCTCATGACGCCGTGGTCTCTACCCGGACCTTCACGGGCTCCTCCTCGGGAAGCTACGGACAGGGTGTTGGCTCCGTCAAGCCCGGCACCGGCTTCTTCGCCAACGGACAGGTCATCTTCCCGGCGCCGATGGATTTCGACGGTCACCGGGTCGCAGTCGGAATCGCAAACACGGGCGATGCTGCACAGACGTTCACGATCAAGGCGCTCGACGCCAACGGCACCGTGGTCAATTCGTGGACGCGAAACGTTCCGGCGGGCGCCGTCGACCAGCTCTCGGCCAACGCCGGGATGAACGGCGCCGGCTCGGTGGAGGTCACGTGCGTGTCCGGCTGCGACGGCGACGCGTTTGCGTACTCGTCCATCGTGGTCAACGACTCCAACGACGCGTATTTCGTCTATGCGGGCGCCCCGGCCCAGACGACCGCGTACGCACCGGTCAAGACCATCCGGGACAACAAGGGCGTATGGACCATCACCGGAGGATCGCTGTACGACGTGTTCAAGGCGATGGGGTACGCCGTGGCGACGGACCGTCTCTGGCAGGCCGAGCTGTTCCGTCGTTCCGCCCGCGGGACGATGGCCGAGGTGTTCGGCCCGGACTACCTCCAGAATGACATCTTCATGCGGACGATCGGGTACACGGAAGACGAGCTCAGAACCCAGTTTGAAAAGCTCGACGCCGACTCCAAGACCGTGATCCAGGCGTATACCGATGGCTTCAACCAGCGTATCGCTGAAGTCCGCGCCGACCCGTCCCAGCTCCCGTTCGAGTTCAAGGCGGTTGGCGGCCAGCTGGGCATCAACTTCATGCCGGCCGACTGGACCGTCACCGACGTGATGGACTGGCTCGCCCTGATGCAGCGCAACTTCGATCCCGAGGCGCTCAATACCGGTCAGCTTGACAACGCCATGATGGTCCAGGCGCTCGCGCACGCATATCCGGCCGATTACATGGCGATGTTTGGCGATCTTCGCTGGCTCGACGATCCGTCGGCCCAGACCTACATCCCGTCGAGCGGCAAAGGTGCCCGCGCGCAGGCCGCCTCCCTGCTGCAGTATCACGCCGCGAGTCTCGGGGCGCTCCCGTCCCTGAAGCGGGCCGACATCACGCTGCACAACAGGATTCACAACATTTTCGCCAACCTGAAGAAGATCAACGCGCGCATCAAGATGGGCAGTTACGCCTGGGTCGTGTCAGGGAAAAAGACGGCCTCCGGCCATCCGATCATCTACTCCGGCCCCCAGATGGGCTTCTCGGTGCCAGCGATCGTGCTCGAAGGCTCGATCCTTGGCGGCGGGCTCCAGGTCTCCGGCATGACCGTTGCCGGCATTCCCGGAATCATCATCGGCCGGACACCCCATCACGCATGGTCGATGCAGGTCGGTCAGGCCCACACCCTCGATTACTATCTCGAGCCGCCGCAGGCCGTCCACCTCGATCACATGGAGACGATCCACGTTGCAGGGGCGGCAGACGTGACGATCCCCGTGTTCAAGACGAGCCATGGGCCGATCGTTCAGCCGATTCCGTACAATCCCGCCGACCCACCCGCCGTCATCGTCAGCTGGGACTACGCACAGAAGAACCTCGAATTTGGCACGATCGGCGCCTACCTTGGGCTCGCCCGGGCCACGAACATGAAGCAGTTTGGCGAGAACATCGACAAGATCGCCGTCAGCCAGCACTTCTGCTACGCCGACAGGAACGGGAACATCGCCTACTGGATGTCCGGGTTCAACCCGGTCAGACCGGCGGGCATCGATCCGCGATTCCCGATGATTGGCGACGGCCAGCACGAGTGGCCACAACCGGTCACGTATCTTCCGCGGCCGCACGATGAGAACACATCGCAGAACTGGTACGGAGGCTGGAACAACAAGTCCGAGGCAGGCTATATCAATCCGCCGAACAACCCGTGGTACGCGATGGGAACGGCCCACCGCGCCCATGTCATCAAGGAGTACCTGGATTCGCACAACGATCTGACCTTCGACCAGGTTCGCGACCTCGCCCTCAACATCGCCACGACCTACGGCGTTCTTGGCGGCGGCAATACGTGGGAGTTCGTCGGCGACCGCTTCAAGGCCGCCGTCGCAGCGCACCCCAGCGCCGAACGCAACGCCGCCATCGCCCTCCTCGACGGGTGGGACGGCCATTTCGTCGCGGGCGGCCCCTCGCAGTGGGTCAACGGCCTCTTCCGCGCGGATGCCTGGGTGCTGCAGGACCAGTGGGTCCGCGAGGTCATGCGGCTGACCTTCGAGGACGAGTTCGCCGGGGCGGGCCTGAAATACTCGGACCAGCCTTCGAACCTGATGTTCAACGTGCTGCTGCATGCGCTGGCCGGATCCAACTCGCCCGTGCCCGTGCACTACAACTGGTTCCAGGATCGTTCGAACTCGGGGAAACCCACCGATCCCGACGGGATCATCGTGCAGGCGCTCGACAACGTGCTGGCCAAGCTCGGACCGCGGCCGTGGGGCGAGGCCCGCGGTTACATCCGCTTCAAGCACGCCATCCTGGGCGAGATCCACGCGACTCCGTACTCGAACCGTTCGACCTACGCTCACGTCGTCGAGTACGGTCCCAAGGGTCCGATCCGGATCGAGAGCATGTTCCCGCTCGGGGAATCCGGAACGATCTTGATGGACCAGTATGGAGCTCCCCAGTACGATCCGAACTTCTTCAGCATGGCGCCGATTTTCGACGCCTTCGCCCCGCGGTCGTACCCCCTGTTCCAGTAGCGCCCGCTCTGCAAACCCATGCGCCCCGGTTGTCCGGGGCGCTTTTTTTATTGGCATTCCGGCCCATCGCCCGGACGGCGCTGCATCCTTCCCGCTCCTCCAATCCGTGGCATCTGCGGCTTTCCCAATTCTCACCGTTCGCCGCCCCCCATCCAGATCCTTCGCCGGCTCCGCCGGCTCAAGATGACAGTAAGAAGAAGATGACACTCCTCTCCACCAACAAGAATCACGTGACGCGCGAGAAGGTCGCGTAACATACCGGTACCGTGTGGATTTGAAAACGTACCCGGATCCTTGTTCGTCCGTGTCCTGGCACCTCCACTGGGGCATGACGGTGCTCAGGATGACAGGGGGAGGACAGGCCTCCGGGTCCTCGGAGTGAAGGGACACGCCTCCGGCTCATCAGCGGTCGCAGGGCGTCGGATGCCACCACCCATCTTCGGGAGCGGTGGGCGTCTCACCCGCCCGGCGGAGGGATTCGGAATGATGAGTGATGAATGCGGAATGATGAATGGGGGACGCGACGGGCTGCGGGTCAACGGTGGCGTTTTTGCATTTGAAAGACGATGGATCCCCCACCCGGGCAGGCGGGACGTCCACCCCTACCAAGGATCAATACAACGCGAAGCAACCCAGTATCGCTGCAAGCCGACGGCCCGGCCGCAGGCCGGGACACGGCGCAGCCACCTCCAATCCGTGCAAGCCGACGCCGAGGCGTCAGCCGAGGCACGGCGCGCAGCCGCTCCGCCCACAGCATCCTCACCGTCCACGCCCCGACACCCCGAGCGACAGGTTCTGCGGGTTGCGCGGGGGCGGTCCGCAACGAGGCGAGGGGCAATCCCGTCCGGGAGGTGCCGGGGGACCGAGCGCAGACGGCTTGGCGGGAGGTCCTCCGACCGTAAGC
>JAADFN010000130.1 GCA_013152895.1 Acidobacteriota bacterium
GCAGGCTACGGCTACGATTGGTCCACCATGTCCTACCAGGAGCGCAAGGCCAGCGGGCAGGTTGGCGTGCTCTTCGCACTGGCGCTGCTGTTCGTCTATCTCTTCCTCGTCGCCCTGTACGAGAGCTGGAACATGCCGCTCGCCATCATTTTCTACATTCCCGTGGCGACGCTCGGCGCCCTGGTCGGTCTGTGGCTCGCAGGGATCAGCCTCAGCATCTACGCGCAGATCGGCTTGGTGCTGCTCGTCGGCCTGGCCAGCAAGAACGCGATCTTGATCGTCGAGTTCGCCAGGGATCAGAGGGTTGCGGGGCTGCCCGCGGCCGAGGCGGCCGTCGAAGGCGCGCGGATCCGGTTCCGCCCCGTGCTGATGACCGCCTTCACCTTCATCCTCGGCGTCGCACCGATGGTCATCGCGACGGGCGCGGGCGCCAACAGCCGCCGTCACATCGGTACGGCCGTCTTTTCCGGGATGTTGCTCGCCACGGTGGCCGGGATCTTCCTGGTTCCGCCGCTGTATTACACCTTCCAGTCACTGCGAGAAAAGGGCCATACGTGGCGCATGCGACGGAGGAACGACGATGACCAGTAATCCTCGGGTGCCGGGCGCCGGCGGGTGCGGAGTCGAGCGTTTACGGCGATCGGCGCGGCTACTGGTGCCGGCCTGTGTCGCCGCAGCCATGTTGAGCGGTTGTTTCACGGTCGGGCCGGATTACACGAAGGTCAAACCGCAGGCCCCCAAGGCGTGGCACGCCGGGCTCGATGCCGGAGAGACGTCCAGGACGGTGGATCCGGCAAAGCTCGCCCGGTGGTGGACGGTGCTCGGCGACCCGGAGCTGACGAGCCTGGAGGCGCAGGCCGTCGAGGGCAACCTCGATTTCAGGCAAGCGCTCGCCAGGGTCCGGGAGGCGCGGGCCGCCCTCGGGATCGAGAAGGCAGGGCTCTACCCGGCGCTTGATTCGGGCGGTGAGGCCATCAAGCAGCGGGCCAGCGAGAACGCCGGCATGGCTGGAGAATCCAGGCTGTACGACGTCGGGTTCGATGCGGGCTGGGAGCTCGACATCTTCGGCGGCGTGCGGCGTTCCATCGAGGCGGCGAGCGCCGGGCTTGCGGCGATGCACGAGGATCTCCGCGACGTGCTGGTCAGCCTGGAGGCGGAGGTTGCGCGCAACTACGTCGAGGTCCGGACGTACCAGGCGCGCCTCGCCGCGGCACGGGCCAACCTCCAGGTGCAGCAGAAGAGCTACGACCTCAACCTCTCCCGGTTCAAGTCCGGCCTGATCGACGAGCTGGCGGTGCAGCAGTCGCTGCAGGCGCTCGAGAGCACACGTGCGCTGATTCCATCGCTGAAGACCGGCCTGGCCGGGGCCGAGAACCGGCTGGCCGTCCTGCTCGGCCGGACGCCCGGCAGCCTCGACGCGAAGCTGAGCCCTGCGCGCCCGATCCCCGCACCGCCGATCACCGTGGCCGTCGGCATCCCGGCCGGCACGCTGCGCCGTCGGCCCGACGTTCGCCGGGCCGAGCGTCTTCTCGCCGCGCAAACCGCCGAGATCGGTGTCGCCACGGCAGACCTGTACCCCAAGCTCCGCCTGCTCGGGAGCATCGGCCTGGAATCGCTCTCCACCGGGAACCTGTGGCAGTGGGTCAGCCGGACCTACAGGATCGGTCCGAGCTTCTCGTGGCCAATCTTCCACGCCGGCGCCATCCGCCGGAACATCGAGGTGCAGACGGCACGGCAGGAACAGGCGCTGATCGCGTATGAGAAAACGGTCCTGGCCGCGCAGGAAGATGTCGAAAATGCGCTGGTGGCCTATGCCAAATCCCAGCGGCGCCGCGATGCGCTCACGCGGGCCGAGACCGCCGCCGAGCGTACGGTCGTGCTGGCGGAAGACCAGTACAGGGCGGGGCTGATCGATTTCACGACCGTCCTCGATGCCCAGCGGACGTTGCAATCCCTCCAGGACGGCCTGGCGTCGAGCGAGGGCGCCGTGATCCTCAACCTGGTCCGGCTGTACAAGGCCCTCGGTGGCGGCTGGACCCCGATGACCTCCAGAAAGGCTCCCCGTCGCCCGAAGAAGAAGTAGAAGCCACGGATTGCACGGATGTGCTCTCCCCGTTCCTTCTCCCCGGCAGCGGCGCGCGTCTCGCCCCAGTCTTCTTTCTCTTGTCATCCCGAGCACCGTCATGCCCCCCGGAGTGCCACCACGTCTACGGACGAATAAAGGGGGTGTGGCCTCAGTACGACGTGTGATGACAGTGACAGACGCGAGCTTCCCCGGTGATCGGCAACTCTTGTTAGTCGAGAGGAGGCGAAGCCGACGAAGGATCTGGGCGGGGGGCCTGTCCCGCGTATCTCGCAGCCTTCCTGCCGCGGGGGCGGGCCCGTGCGGCGTTCTCCCTGCCCGCTGGCTGCGGCGGGGCGGAAGGATACAATGGGGTCACATGAGGAGGCGATGACCATGGTGTTTGCAGATGCCCGCTCGAAGGCTGGACGGTTGCTCGCCATCCAGCGGATCTTCTGGAGGGCGCCCGGCCGGCCCCGCTCGAGCACCGAAATTGCCCGCGAGATCGGCGTTGCCACGCGGACGGTCCGGAAATACCTCAACGAGCTCTCCACAACTGGCGACCTCCCCATCTACTACGACAAGAGGGCGTGGCGCCTCGTCGAGGGCGCACGCATGATGATCCCCCCGGTGCGGTTCTTCATTGAAGAAGCCGCCGCCGTCTACCTCGCCGCCCGCCTCCTCGTTCAGCAGGCTGACGAGCCCAATCCCGCCGTCGGCGGCGCCATCGCCAAGCTGGCCGGCGTCATCCCCCAGGAGCTTCGTCCCGCATTCGACCACCTGGCCGCGAGGACGGGCTCCGGCAAGGATTCGGTCTTCGCAGAGCACTTCCGTTCGCTGGCCTTCGCATGGGCCACCTCCAGGGTGATCCACATCGTCTATGCTCCCCGTACCCGTTCGGAGACGCTCGAAGGCTCGTTCCGCCCGTACCTCCTGGAGCCTTCCGCCATCGGCTCGGCCCTGTACGTCATCGGCAGGATGGATCCGCCCGGGGAGCTCCGGGTTCTCAAGGCCGAGCGGATCGTCTCGGCCGCCGTCACCGGCGCGACGTTTTCCGCACCCCCCGCAAGCGAGCTCCTCGAACGCCTCGACCGTTCCTGGGGCGTCTGGCTCTCCGATCAGGACCCCGTCGAAGTTCGCCTTCGCTTCACGCCCGGCGTTGCGCCGCGCGTCGGCGAAACCCGCTGGCATCCGTCGCAGGTCCTCGTCCCCGGTCCAGATGGCGGCGTCGAGATGACGTTGACGGTGACATCGACGCTCGAGCTCGTCCCCTGGGTACTCGGCTGGGGCGCCGGCTGCGAAGTTGTTGCGCCCGAGGAGCTGCGCCGCCGCGTCGCCGCCGAGCACCGCGAGGCCGCGGGCTACTACCGCTGAGCGGAGGCGCACACCGTGGTCCACGAGTCCCCCGCGGATCCTTCGCTGCGCTCAGGATGACAGAGAAGGAAAGCCCGCAATGAGAGAAGGAAACGCCCAAGTCCGCGAGGACGCGGGGATTCTCACCACAGAGGGCACGGGGGACACAGAGGGAGCCGATCCGAAGCAGGAACGAAACAACGTCGCGCTCACTCGGTTTCCGTCATCCCGAGGAGGCCCAAAGGGCAACGTGGCCATCGCCCCCCCTTGTCATTGTGAGGAGGTTCAAAGGGCCGACGTAGCAATCACCCCCCAACTGTCATCCTGAGGAGGCGGAGCCGGCGAAGGATCTGGGTGGGTGGGGGCAGAGCATCCGGAGAAGGGAAACACTGCCTTGCCCGGAGTGGC
>JAADFN010000131.1 GCA_013152895.1 Acidobacteriota bacterium
AGCATGCTGTCCCGGCGCCAGCCGCAATCCCGCTGCGGTTCACGATTCCCTGGACCTTCGTTCCGGCGCTGTCGTAGATCGCGGTGTAGACATTCTCCTCCAGCCCAGCGCTCTGCGTCGAGTATTCCTGCCAGGCAAGCAGGAAGCGGTTGTCGGATGTCGCCGCGATCTTCGTAAAGCTGATGAATGGAACGCCAAGGTCACCGTCTTTGCCAAACGCCGCATTGTTGGTGACGTTCACGGGTGGTACCAGCACATGTCCCGTCTCGTCAATCACCGCAAAGTAGACGTTGTCGTTCTCGTTGTTGGAGGTGTCGTACCGGTCTGTGTGCCACACCAGTCCAATCCGTCCATCGGGAGCAACCGCCGTGGCAATATCCCGGATCATGGTTGTAAACGAAGAGTCCAGGCCATCGTCCAAACGAAATGTGTCAACGACCACCTGCCCCGCACGATCAAGAATCTGACAGGCGAGTTTGTCGACGTAGGAGCTCCCCGACGAATACCCCGACGTCCACGTGTAAAGCAGATGCCCGTTGGGAAGTTCGAGGACCGTCGGCATCGTATCTGTAACCTCGCTCTGAGGCGTCAGCTGGAAATCCATCGTTCCCCGTGGCGTTGCAATCTGCAGCCGCCGGCTGCCTCCGTAAGCTTCCACGAAGCGTGCCGGAATCGCCGCTTGGATTGCCACCTGGTCCGTGACGGACGAGTCGAGCGAGGATGTTGCGGTGAGGACCGTTGTGTTCGACGCTGCTGGCGTGGCGGGCGCGTCAACGTCGATGTAAACGGCACGCGACTGCTGCTGGGCAAGCGTCCCCGTATCGGGGACGCCATTGCCGTTCGTGTCGGTGAGAAAATCGATGGACGCGTTCCATCCCACGCTGAGGGTCAGATCGTAGGTATCGTCGCCGAGCTCTCCCGAGTTGAAAACCGTTGGACCGGAGAGGTCGACAGGAACTTTCTGGTGCTGCCCCATCGTCACGAACGAACCAGTCACCGAGGGATAGACAAACGCACGCACCGCCGGTGCCGGCCGTGTGAACTCAATAGCCGTCCCGGCCGGAATCTGAGATCCATACTGATACATCAAGCCATCGAAACCGGTGCTGTCCTCGATCCCCGTCACGGTCCACCGACACGGACTGTTTGATGTCATCTCCTTGTACTGAAAGGTGATATCCCCGTTTTCGTGAAACACGACCTCAAAGGTGTAGACCGACGATGGATCCGGTCCTGCATCCCGTGCCACTCGATCACCTCCCAGCGGTCTGGCGCAGTACCCCCACTCAGCGCGTACACGGTTCCCGAGTAATTCTTGAATTGCGACCAAAACGGTGCAACGATCGTCGTTGGATCGTAGGGCGAAGGAAGAGCCCAAGGGTAATAGTGATATTGGCCGTTGCCTGGCCGAAAGTACGCATATCCCTCATACGCAACATTCACGTTCGAATAGGTCGCGCCGTAAGAGGTGAAGGAAAACGGGAGGTGGACTGCAACGGATAAATTGGAGTACGTATGAAGACTCAAAGCGGTGCCTCCCGTTGCATCGATCCATGCGTACGGCTCCGAGTCGTCCCAGGTGTACCCGAAATGGTCCGGCCCGCCGGTGGATCGTGGCGCGACAACACGCGCCTGTGCTTGCGGAATGAACGGCCCGCTTGCAAGCACCAGTCCGGCCGGAGCAAGGATCAACACGACGCAGAAAATGATACAAACCTTCTGTAATCGCATGGGACAACCCCCTGATCATCGACATAATGACGGTACACCGCTGCCAAAAACATGTCAAGAACCCCACATGTTTCATACACTTCCTGCTACGACCGTGGATTCGCCCGCCAGTGCGGCGTTTCTCGCAGAGGTTGTTTGACTACGTGCCACAAGCATCCTTGCCCCCGCCTTGGTCGAAACGCAACACCGACAGACACTTCTCACCGCTGCACCACTGCTCTATCCATCCTCACCCCTCACCCGCCACTCGCCGAGCCGGCATCTCGATTCCCCTTCGACCCATCCCGATCCCCCGGATGCACCAATTTCGGAGGACAGGACTTCTTGTGCAGGACAACACCTCTTCACCCCGGCTCGATCGTCCCCTTGAATCACACGGATGGACTTTTTGCGCAGGACCGTGATCGGGTAGAGTGTCAGGCACGGCGTGCCCCTCGTGCGCCGTGCTGGGCCGCATGGAGGGATCGATGCAGATCGAACGACGGGTAACGATTCCGGTCCGGGTCGGGGAGATCGTCATCGGCGGGGATGCGCCGATTGCCGTCCAGTCGATGACGAACACCGACACGGCCGATATCCCGGCCACCGTCCGGCAGATTCGCGAGCTCGCGGAGGCCGGGTCGGAGCTGGTGCGCTTCACGGTCAACACGCCGGAGGCTGCGCGCGCCGTCCCCGAGATCCGGCAGCGTTTGAGGGACGCGGGGTGCACCGTGCCACTGGTCGGCGACTTCCACTTCAACGGGCACGTCCTGCTGACCCGGTTCCCGGAGTGTGCGCGGGCGCTCGACAAGTACCGCATCAACCCCGGCAACGTCGGCGCCGGATCGCACCGGGATGAGAACTTCGCAACGATCTGCGCCATCGCCCGGGACAACGGGGCCGCCGTCAGGATCGGCGTCAACGGCGGTTCCCTCGACCAGGACCTCGTCATGCGCAAGATGCAGGAGAACACCAATAGGAACCTCGGCAAGACGTCCACGGAGGTGCTCAACGACTGCATGGTGATCTCCGCGCTCGGATCGACCGGGATGGCGCTGGATGCCGGCCTGGGCGAAGATCAGATCATCATCTCCTGCAAGGTTTCGAGCCCACCCGATCTCATCACGATCTACAGGGAGCTCTCCTCGAAGACACGGCAGCCGCTCCACCTCGGCCTGACGGAGGCGGGCATGGGCATGAAGGGGCTCGTCTGGTCCGCCACGGGGATGGGCGTGCTGCTCGCCGAAGGGATCGGGGACACGATTCGCGTCTCGCTGACGCCTGAGCCCGGCGGAGACCGGCGGGACGAGGTCTACGCCGCGTGCGAGCTTCTCCAGGCGCTGGGGCTGCGCTCGTTTGCGCCCGCGGTCACCTCGTGCCCCGGCTGCGGCCGGACGACCAGCACGACGTTTCAGGAAATCGCCATGCAGGTCCAGGAGCACCTGCGCGCCCGCATGCCGGAGTGGAAGACGGCCCATCCCGGCGTCGAGACGATGAAGGTCGCCGTCATGGGGTGCATCGTCAACGGTCCCGGAGAGTCGCGCTCCGCGAACATCGGGATCAGTCTGCCAGGCACCGGCGAAGAGCCGAAGTGTCCCGTTTACGTCGACGGCCGCCTCTTCACAACCCTCCACGGCAACGCCGCCGAGCTCGCCCAGGCCTTTCTCGCCCTGATCGACGAGTACGTCGCCACGAGATATCCAGGCGGGGAGGCGAAGGGCTGAAAGCTCCGGGTGCGGCGTCTCCCGCCCTTCCCGGCGGCGTCTGATGCATCATCCGGGCCGGGACACCTCTCTCATCGCGGCCGGGCTCCCCGGGCTGGTCAGTCCTCTCTTACAATTCTGATTCACCAATGTGTGCAATCTTCATCAGGTGCCTTTGCAAACCTACCTTGAGCGCCTTGGCTTGATGTACAGGAACAGAGATCCGGACGTCCTTCCCTGTTCTTGCATAAATGTGATGACTCCCATTGATTCGCTGCAATTTCCATCCATGCTCTTCAAGAAGCTGGCAGAAGCGCTTGCCGCTCACAGCCTTCAAACTGCAATCTCCACAATCTTGTATTTTCCCTCTGCCTTAATATCTCGAAGGTCCACTGACAGACAGCCCTCAACAGCTTCGTAGAGGTTCTTCAGCAGCTCATCGAAACTCTCCCCTTGAGTCGCACACCCAGGTATAGCTGGGACCTCGGCCCAGTATCCACCCTCTTCCGCTTCGTGGATGATGACTTTCAGCTTCATGATGCCTCCTGCTTTATCGGCCGATGACCACTTCCTCCGCGTGCGCGAACCGCAGCCGCCCTGCCGTCGACTGTTCTGCGCCATCTGGTCCTGATACCCCGATACCCCTATGTCATGGTAACACTCCGCTGTTCCTCTCTGGTCCGTGGGCCGAGACCGGCCCACTTTTGGGGCCCGCGGGTCTGACGAGCGGAAGGCCGTCCTCGTCCGGGTTTCCGGAATGGCGCGTACGGTGTCCGCAGACCCGATCTCCCCATCGAAGTCTACCCTTCAGGGATCCTACGCGTCTTTGAACACCGATGTGCACGCCGCCAGGGCGGTTTCCAGCACTTGCCGGCGGTGGGAGAGCTCTTCGAGCCGCGCGGCGGCCTCTTCGCTTCCGGACGCGGCGAGCTCGACGCCCCGCCGGACGGCCTCTTCGAGCTGGCCGATCGCCGTCTCCACCCGGCGTCCCAGCTCCCCCTTGAAGCTGAACCCGCTCTCGTTGAGCCGCTCGTGAAGATCGGCACGGATCAGGCCAACCTGCCGGTTGAGCGCCTCGGGCAGCATGCGCAGGTGGCGCCGCGTCACGAGCGGCCGGCCGATGAACGGCGGCAGTAGAAGAAACAGTCCCTCGACGATGTAGTCGAGATTGACCTTGGGAAGCCCAACGCGGTACTCCAGCCGGGATTCCATCGAGAAGTTCTCACGGACGTCGAACCGGTCCAGGCTGACGCCGAGCAACTGGGCGGCACGTTCGAACGCCTCGTCGACGAGCTCGTTGACGCGCGCCAGCGCACGTTCCGCCAGCAACGCGAACCCCTCGATCAGGTTGCGTTCCTGCTCTTCGTGGAACGGCTCCAGGGTCCGCTGGACGGCCTCGTCCCGCGCGGATTCGATCTCGCGCTGGAACCGCATCATGCTGGCGCCCGATGCCGCCAGCTCTTCCGAACGCTTCCGGATGATCCCCTCGACCGTCGTCACCAGCTCCGGAAGCACCACCCGGACCCTGTCGTCGTACGCCGCCTCCAGGTCGCGGCACCCGCTATCGAAAACGGTTTGGACCTCCCGCACGCGGGTCCCGAGCTCGCCCCGCACTTCTTCGAGCTGCTTGAGCGCATCTTGTAGCTCTTCAACGGAATGCTTCGCGCCCGCCGATTCCATCTCGACGAGCGCGATCTCCTGTGCCAGGAACCGCGCGACCCGCCGCGCCACGGCCCGTTGCAACACCTCTTCTCCCCGCCCGCTGGCCAGTTCCTCCAGCCACCGCGCGACATGATCAATGCCGCTCCCCTCCTTCCCTTCTTCGAGCGCGCGCCTGGCCGAACACGCGATCAGGGGCGCCTCTCTCCCGAGGATCTCCTTCACGGCCCGCCGCGTATACTCGACCGACTGCTCGATCTCTTCGGGGCGCAGCCGGTCCACCTTGTTGAGCACGACGAGGACCTCGCCAGCCGTTTCAGCGACCTCGGCAAGCAGCTGGCTGTCCTCTTCGCCGATGGGAGGATCAACGGACACGACGAAGATCGCCGCATCGATGTTCCCGAACCACGACTTCAACGTCTCGGTGTTGTGGCGGAACACGGAGCCGGAGCCCGGCGTGTCGGCGAGGACGACTCGAGAGCTGCTCGTGATACCTTTCAACTTGAGGTCGACGCGCTCGACGGCCAGACGGTTTTCGGGGTTTTCCGTCTCGCTAACGAAACGCGAGATCTCGTCCATGCCGATGTGCTCGATCCGGCCGTCCGCGAAGTGGACGTGGGCATCCTCGGGTTCGCCGCAGCGGATGAGCGTTACCAAGGCTGTCACCGGCACGACGCCCATCGGAAGAACGGGGCGGCCGATCAACGCGTTCAGCAACGATGATTTTCCACGCTTGAAGCTGCCGACGACGACGACATTGACGTTTCCGCGCCGCAGCTTCAAGAGCTCCTCTTCAAGCGAAGACCGTGCGGCCAGCTGACCCGGGAGGGCCAGCACGTCTTCGAGCGCCAAGGTCACGTCATGATGCTGCGAAGATTCTGGGACCATGGCTTCCACCCTTCCGTCAGATGTTCCCAGGAATCATCAGCCGGCCCGGACCGGCCTTGGCGGCGGATTCCATCGCCGTTGGCGGATTCTATCACACGGTCTGCGAAACGCGGCATCCCACGGACGTCATGCCAGACGTCAGGAGGTTGCCACCGGGCGCGGCATGTTCAAGCGCCGCAACAATCCGCTCCCGCAATCCCGGGTCATGCCACACGACCAAGCTACCGCCTCCCCCCGCCCCTCCGGCCTTGACCGCCGATGCGCCCGCCTCCCGTGCGGCGTCGATGATCCGTGCCAGCTCCGGCGGAGATACGTCGGGCGCGAGCCTCGTCCGCGCCTCCCACTCGGCGGCTATCGCATCCCCGACGGCCAGGTGATCGCCAGCGAGCAACGCCTCGCGGCATCTCCGAGCCGCTCGCCCGATCGCCGCAAGCGCACTGACTGTCCGAACGTCCCCCTCGACCCGCCTCCGGTAGATCTGCCAGTTCACGCGCCCGGAGTGATGGACGAGCCCCGTGAAAAAGACGGTCAGCCTCTCCGCCAACCAGCCGGTATCGACCGGAAGCGGCTCCACCTCGTCCACGCCCGGCCTGATGTGGACTGCGAGCGCGCCACCCCGAAGCGCGGCCCAGTAATCCTGGGTCCCCGCGGGGGCCGCAAGCACGCCGGCTTCGAGATCTCTCAGCGTTGCCACAAGCCGTGGCTCCGACATCGTTTCGCCACGCATCTCCAGCAGGGCCCGGGCGAGAGCGACGGCGTACGCGGACGAGCCGCCGAGCCCCGAGCCGACCGGCGCCTGCTCCAGCGCGTCGACCCGGATCCCGCCCTGCGGGAAGAAATAGAACGCAACGGCCGCGGTCAGGTCGGAGCGTGACGCCTCCCTGGTCAGGACGTGAGCCGCTGAGCCCGCGACCCGGTGCACGACCTGCCGCGCAGCAGCTTCCCGGCCGACGCGAACTGTAACGTGGACAGGAATGGCCACGTTGACCGTCACGGCGTCGTCTTGCAACACACCGAGAGGCCAGATATCGAGCGTGCCTCCAGCGAGGTCGGCCCTGCACGGAGCGGTCGCTTCAACAGGTGGCACCGGGAGCTGGCTCCTTCCCGTCGAGAAGACGCTCAATAGATTTCGCGTACCGCAGAAACCGTTTGCGGCGGCTGGCGGGAATGGGTTCGGCGGGGGGCGATGCGATCCGGAGCGGGTTGATCCAGTGACCGCGGTACCGCACGCGGTAGTCGAGGTGGGGACCGGTTGCCATCCCCGTCTGCCCGACGAAACCGATCACCTGGCCCTGGTGGACGCGAACGCCCCTGTGGATGCCCCGGGCGTAGCGGCTCAGGTGGAGGTAGCTCGTCTGGTACCCGTTCGCATGACGAACCGTGATCATCTTGCCCGCGCCGCCCCGCCAGCTGGCGGACCGGACAACGCCGTCGGCCGTCACGTGAACGGGCGTCCCAACCGGCGCACCGTAGTCAACGCCATAGTGAGGCATCACCCGGTGCAGGACAGGATGGTACCGGTGGAGGCTGAACCGCGATGTAATCCGGCTGAACCTGAGCGGGGCGCGGAGAAACTCCTTCTTGAGCGGATGCCCATCGAGATCGTAGTACCCGAGCTCACCATCGCCACCGGGATAGATCACCGCGTTGAGGGTCCGCTTCCCGTTGACGAAGCGCGCCGCGAAGATCGTTCCGTACCGGAAAAAGGACCCGTTGACGTCCTCTTCGTCGACGATCACGAGAAACCGGTCGCCCTGCCTGAGATCCTTGAAAAAATCGATGTCCCACTGGAAGATCTCCGCCAGCCTGACGGCGAGCTCCGGCCGCGCACCCTGAGCTTCGACCGCCCCGAACAAGGAACTCGTAATCGTCCCCTCCACCCGGATGATGCGGTGACCGATCGGGGCCACCTCTCTCCTGGTGATGATCCTGTTCGCCTGGAGCTCGATCTCGACGCTGGTCCGGCGATCGATCGTGATCCGCACCCGCGTCAGGCGTCCGTCTGGAGTGTGCCAGCCGTCGATCGTCATGCCGGGCCGCAGGCTCTTCGGATCCATCTCCGTCAGGAGCGCATTCCGCCATGCGAGCCAGTTGTCCCCCGCCAGCCGACGGCACAGGCTTTCAACCGTATCCCCGGGAGCAACGATCATGCGCCGAGGGGCCACGTACCGTTCGAGCGGCGTGACCGTCACGGGAGCCGGTCTGCCCGCCGCCAGCGCCGGAACGGCCGTACACACTACCGCGATCAGGGCTCCACCAACCCGGCGAGCTCGCCTCACCGCTTCTCCCAGGCTTGCAACGCCGCCACGGAGACATCGAGTTGGGCAACAAGACGGCTCTCCTTGTCCAGGATCAGGAGGCACGGAATATGAACCAGGCGGTAGTGTTTGAGGACCGAGCCGTGCCGGTCGTGGACCCATGGTATGCCCACGCCGGCGAGAGCGGTCGAGCCATCCTGCAACGGTTCGCTGACATCCACCAGCGCGAGGTGGAGGCCGCGCCTCCGGCATGCGTCCTGAAGAGCGCCAAGCTCGTTCAGCGCGGCCTTCGAACGGGGCAGCCACGAGGCCCAGACCACGAGCGCAAGGGGAGCGTGCCGCGACACCCAGCTCTGCCACCGGACCGGCGTCGAGTCCGGCGCCACGATGCCGGTTACCTTGACGCCCCCGATCTGCGCCGCCGCGGTATGAACACCGGTCACAACAAGCGCGCACGCGATCAACACCGTCATGCCATGTTTCATGCGATCAGTATACCCCGCTGATACGGTACAGAACCGAGCGCACAGGGTCGGGAGCCTGGCTCTCGGAAACAAGCACGTTGTCCGCCGCGCCCTCAAGACCGGCGATCTGGTCCCTGAGCGTGTGCTCTCACGGAAGACTATGCATCGTCGGGCCGTCCACGTTCCCGTTCGACGTACCGCGCTCCGACCACGGTCCAGAATCGCACACCGTACCGTTTGACGACCTGCGCCCGGCCGTCGGCTTCGAGCTGGGCCAGGGCTTCGCGAACCTGCCCCGGGCTCCAGCGGGCGAGCGACCGTTCGAGCTGATCGGCCCGCATCGGATGCCGTGTAATAATGCCAATCACCGCGTCGACGACGTTGTCATAGCCCCCAAGATCGAAGCTTCCCTCGCTGGGATGGAGGACTCGGGCTGCATCCCCGAGGATGGCCGACGCGCGAATCAGCCCCTCTTCCGGCGCCGGGCGCACCCACGACTCGGCCGGCGGTCTGGATGGCACGTCGATGTGAATCGCATCCGGTTCGATCATGCTCACCGCGCGCGCAAGGTCGCGCAACGCCTCTTCGCCATCATTGACCCCTTCGAGCAGCATGATCTCGAGCCACAGGCGCCCCTCGTACCGCTCGCGGAACGCGATGAGCCCCTGGATCTGCCGTTCGAACGTCAGCCCGGAATGCGGCCGGTTGATCAGGCGGTACAGTCGATCGCTCCCGGCATCCAGCGACGGCAGGACAGCATCTGCGGCGGATAGCTCTTCGCGGACGTCCGCGCGATGCAGCAATGCGCCGTTCGTGATGACGGCGACCGGAATCGAGGTCATCCGCTTGACGCCACGGATCAACCGCCCGAGACCGGAATGGAGGGTTGGTTCCCCGGATCCAACGAATGTAATCCAGTCGATCTCCCCGGCCGTGTGCCGTTCAAGCGCGCGACCGGCTTGCTCCAGGACCAGAGATTCCGGGACCCATTCCTTCCTTTCATTCACGACGTGGCTGGTCCGCCCGAGCTGGCAATACACGCAGTTCCAGTTGCACGTCTTCAGCGGGATCGGGTCGATCCCCAACGACCGGCCGAGGCGTCTTGACGGCACCGGCCCGAAGACGGCCTGGATGCCGTGTGCAGCGGATCTTTCAGCCATGATAGAAACTGCTCCCCTCACGATTTCCGCGGGCGCCCGGCGCGGTTTCCCGGGACGACGCGTCCCTGCCCCCCTTCCCCACGCTATCAAACCCGTCAATGCTGGAAAGAGGCGCCCGGCCGGCAACCCCGAAGGGGCCACGCCAAACTGTGGAACGGTGGGAAACGGTGGCTCCTCATCCCGTCTCGCCTCCTCTCCGGCGATGGTACACTCCGGGCAGTAACCCGGGAGGTTCGTCTGATGAACCACGTTTCACCCGCAACGCCCATCGATTTCGATACAGACGTCGCCATCATCGGCTCCGGTTTCGGAGGCGCCGTCGCCGCCCTGCGTTTCACCGAGCGCGGGTATCGCGTGGTCGTCGTCGAGAAGGGAAAACGCTGGCGTCCGGAGGACTTCCCGAAGACGAACTGGAACATCCGCAAGCAGTTCTGGTTCCCGTGGATCGGCTGCTACGGCACGTGGGCGATGCACCTTCTGCGCGAGGCGCTCGTGCTCCACGGCGTCGGCGTCGGGGGCGGGAGCCTGATGTACGCCAACACGCACTACGACCCCCCCGGGACCGTGTGGGACGATCCCCAGTGGAAGGAGCTCGCAGAGTGGAGAGCCGAGATGCCGGCATTCTACGACGAGGCGCGGCGCATGCTCGGCACCGAGCGGACGCCACGTATTGGCGCGGCGGACGAGGCGTTGCTCCATGCGGCGGAGCGCCGGGGCCGCGGCCACACCTTCGAGCACACGCCGGTTGGCGTTTTCTTCGGCGAGGCCGGCGAGGAGGTACCGGACCCGTACTTCGGCGGGGAAGGTCCGGCCCGGATCGGGTGCACGTTTTGCGGCTCGTGCATGGTCGGGTGCCGCGACGGCGCGAAGAATACCCTCGACAAGAACTACCTGTACCTCGCCGAAAAGGACGGCGCCAGGATCATCCCCGAAACCCGCGTCGACCTGATCGAGCCCGTGCCCGGGGGCGGCTACCGCCTTTTCTGGCGCCGGTCGACCCGGCACATCGGGAGGGAGAAAGGCGCACTGACGGCGCGAAAGGTCGTCGTCTCCGGCGGTGTGCTCGGCACGGTCCCCCTCCTGCTGACGTGCAAGGAAAAGGGCTCGCTTCCCCACCTCTCGGACCAGGTCGGCAACTTCCTCCGGACGAACTCCGAGGCCCTGCTCGGCGTCACGTCGAAAACCCGTACCGACCTGTGGAAGGGCGTGGCGATCGCATCGAAAGCCGAGATGGATGATGTCACGCACATGGAGCCGGTCCGTTTCCCAAAGGGATCGGACGTGATGCTGCTCCTGGGAACCCTGCTGACCGACGGTGGCCCCGGGATGCCCCGCCAGCTCAAATGGATCGGCAACGTGCTCCGTCATCCGGTGCAAGCCGTCAGGGTCGCCAAACCGTGGGGCAAGGCGGAGCGTTCGTTCGTGCTGCTCGTCATGCAAACGGCGATGAACCACACGCGGATGGTTCGCAAGCGCCGCCTGATCTGGCCGTTTCAACGTACCCTTACCACCCAACCCCAGCCGGGACAGCCCGGCATCCCGTCGTACATCCCCCTGGCCAACGAGGTCGCGCGCGATCTCGGTGCCGAGCTCGATGCGATCCCCCAGAGCACACTCAACGAGGTCCTTCTCGACACGTCGACGACCGCGCACATCCTCGGGGGATGCGCCATGGCGGGCACCCCCGAAGGGGGCGTCATCGACGCCAACGCGGAGGTCTTCGGATATCCCGGCCTCTACGTCATGGATGGCTCCATGATCGGCGCGAACCTCGGAGTCAACCCATCGCTAACGATCACCGCCATGGCGGAGCGGGTATGCAGCCAAATCGTTCCGAAAGACGCCGAAGGGTGGAAATGATCGTGCGGACCACTTTCACAGCCTTGTGAAAAAAAGTATAATGCGCGCGCGGCAAGACGTGGGCCGGGACTGCGGGGCGTTCAAGCGGCCCGTGGCCATTCCGGAGCACGGATCAAAAACCGGGAGGTTCTATGAGGCAACCCGATGGGAGCTCAACTTTTCTGACCACACGTGTGGAAACGATGCTCCGGTGGGTTCGCAAAAACAGCCTGTGGCCACTCCCCTTTGGAACGGCCTGCTGCGCCATCGAATTCATGTCCGTGGTGTCGTCGCACTACGACCTCGCTCGCTTTGGAGCCGAGGTCGTCCGCTTCTCGCCACGGCAGGCGGACCTGATGATCGTCGCGGGAACGATCACCGACAAGATGGCGCCGGCGCTGAAGCGAATCTACGACCAGATGGCGGAACCGAAGTACGTGATCTCGATGGGCGCCTGTGCGTGCACGGGCGGGTTTTACCGGGCCTATCACGTTGTCCAGGGAATCGACGAGCTCATCCCTGTTGACGTCTATGTACCCGGATGTCCGCCAACGCCTGAAGCGCTGATGCACGGGATCCTGAAACTGCAGGAGATGATCCAGAACGGGGAGACCCATCATGACCGCCTCAAGAACCGAAACGATGACGCTGCCGCAATCGCAGGCTGATCTTCTTCCGAAGGAAGGCATAACCTCCGTCGAGCTCGGCGAAGACGGCCACACGGTCCTCACGGTAGAACGCGAGCATCTGGTCGATGTTCTCCGGTCGCTCAAGGAAACGCCCGGCCTCGACTGCGACTTTCTTGCCGACATCTGCGGCGTCGACTATCCCCAGCGCGACACGCGCTTCGACGTCGTCTATCACCTCGGAAGCCTCGAACACGGACATCGTTTCCGGGTGAAGGTCCCCGTCGCCGAGGACGACGCCACCCTCCCGAGCGCGTACGGCATCTGGAAGGCCGCCGACTGGTTCGAACGGGAAGCGTACGACATGTTCGGGATCCGGTTCGACGGGCACCCCGACCTCAAGCGCATCCTCACTCACGAGGCGTTTCACGGGCATGCGCTCAGGAAGGACTACGTGCCATCGCAGCGGTGGCTGCTGACCGAGGAGAACCTCATGACGCCCAAGTGGGCCACCGAGAAGCGGGCCAACGACGATCACATGGACACGCAGGTGCTCAACCTGGGGCCGTCGCACCCGGCCACGCACGGGACGCTGAGGACCATCGCCCGGCTCGACGGCGAGTACATTACCGAGGCCGAGTGCGAGATCGGGTACTTGCACCGCTGCTTCGAGAAGATGTGCGAGACGCACGGATGGCAGCAGGTGATCCCGTATACCGATCGCCTCAACTACTGTTCGAGCATGATCAACGGCGTCGGGTACGCCTTGACGGTCGAGAATCTCATCGGCATCGAAGCGCCGCCCCGCGCGCAGGCGATCCGTGTGATCCTCTCCGAGTTTTCCCGCATCATGGATCACGCCGTGTGCCTCGGGGCCAACCTCGTCGATCTCGGCGCACTGACGAACTTCTGGTACTTCTTCCAGATCCGCGAAGAGATCTACGGCCTGTTGGAGTCATGCGCCGGCGGCCGCCTGACGGTTTCCTATGCGCGGATCGGCGGCCTTGAGCATGACGTTCCGCTCGATTTCGAGGAGCACGTCCGTTCCCTGCTCGCCTCGATTCCCAAGTTCATCAACGACGTCGACAAGCTCGTCACGACGAACAAGATCTTCCGGGACAGAACCGAGAATGTCGGGACGATTTCGGCTGAGGATGCGCTCGCGTGGGGCTGGACGGGACCGTGTCTGCGGGCCAGCGGTATTCCCTACGACGTTCGAAAAGCCCACCCCTACCTCGGCTACGATCAGTACGACTTCGATGTGCCCATCGCCACCACGGGAGACACGTACGCGCGGTACCTCGTCCGCATGGAGGAGATGCGTCAGAGTCTCCACATCATCGAGCAGGCCATCGACACCCTTCCCCCTGGGCCGGTGATCACGGACGATCACCACGTCGCCCTCCCGCCGAAGGAAAAGGTGTACACCGAGATGGAGTCGTTGATCTGGCACTTCAAGCTGATTTTCGACGGCATCAAGGTCCCCCCCGGCGAGGCGTACGGGTTCACCGAAGGTGCCAACGGCGAGCTCGGGTATTACATCGTTTCTGACGGCACGGGCCGTCCGTACCGGATCAAGGTCCGGCCGCCCTGCTTCGCCATCTACCAGGCCTTCCCGCACATGCTCGAGGGAACCCTCATTCCTGACGCCATCGCCATCCTGGGAAGTCTCAACATCATTGCCGGGGAGCTGGACCGATGAAAGACCTTTCCACCGTCAACGTCGACCGCGGGCGGATTCCGCTGTCCGAACAGATCTACCTTGGCCCCATCGTACGGGGTCTCGCCGTGACTCTCCGGCATTTCATGCGGAACCTCTTCGGCCACAAGGATGTGGCGACCATCGAGTACCCCGAGGTCAAGCGGCAATATTCCGAAAGGCTCCGGGGGCGACACATCCTGACAACCCGGGACGACGGCTCGTTACGATGTGTCGCGTGTTACATGTGCGCGACCGCATGTCCGGCCCAGTGCATCAGGATCGTCGCCGAGGAGAATCCCGGCGCCCCGGTCTCGGCGGAAAAGCGTCCGAAGATCTACGAGATCGACCTGCTCCACTGCGTTTTCTGTGGCTTCTGCGTCGATGCCTGCCCCGAAGAGGCCATCATCATGAGCCGTCAGCACGAAATGGCATTTTCGAACCGTGCCGAGGCTGTCGTTGGGATCGAGGATCTGCGCCAGAAAGGCCCCATCGACCAGGAGGATCTTGGATACAGACCGTATTTTTGATCTGCCGGCCACGGCTGCGGAACCGTTCGGTGTTGCGAGGCTCCGAAGCTCACGTCGCGTGAAATCTCAGGACGCGAATACGTGTTGCCAGATACGGAAGGATGTTGGGGACGCCGTCTGTCCGATGTTGTTCAGACACGAGCGCATCAATGGTATGATCAATATGAGTGATGCAAGGAGGCTCTCAATGATTGTGGATCAAGAGTCAACCGAAACGAGGACACCAACATACGATGAGCTCCTTCAGGAACACCGGCGGTATGAACGCAGGCTGGAGGAGCTGCTCAACAAGTCCTGGCTGACTCCAGAAGAAGAATTGGAAGAAAAAGAAATCAAGAAGATGAAGCTTCGCCTCAAGGATCAGATGGCTCGCCTGAGCCGACCGGTTTCCTGAAGCGGCTGGCGGAGACGCGGCGCATGATTGCTCCGGAGGGATGGCCCTTCATTTTGATTCCTCTGCTCGCGGGAATGATCGGGGTTGTCCTCGGATTCTCCACGTTCGGGTGGTTTCTCGTCGCTCTTGGCGCCTTTGGACTGTTCTTCTTCAGGAACCCCGTCCGCCAGTGCGACGCACCCGCCAATGTCGCCTGCTCGCCCGCGGACGGGAAAGTACTCACCGTCGATGACGCCCCTCCCGCCCTCGCTGAAAAGGGACTCCAGCGGCGAGTGAGCATCTTCATGTCCGTGTTCGACGTTCACGTGAACCGGGCGCCCCTCGACGGCGAGCTGATCGAATACAGCTACAACCCGGGAAAGAAAGTGTCGGCCTTCAAGGAGAAGGCCTCCCTGGAAAACGAGCAGAACCTTTCCCTGTGGAACACGCCGTTCGGCATGCTAGGCGTCAAGCAGATCGCGGGGCTCATCGCCAGGCGGATTGTTTTCGACCTCGCACTCGGAAAGACGGTTGCACGCGGCGAGCGGATCGGCCTCATCCGGTACGGCTCTCGCGTCGAGGTCTACGTCCCGGCCGATGCGGAGGTGCTCGTATCGCCCGGAGACCGTGTGCGCAGCGGAGGGACACCCCTGGTGCGGTATCCAACGGCGCCCCAGCCATGACCGCTCGCCGCACCCGCCGCGCGAAACGTTCGAAGGACCGGCTCAGGAAGGGCGTCTACATCCTGCCGTCTCTCTTCACCGTCGGGAATATCTTCTGTGGTTTCTTCTCTCTGGTTCAAACGACGCGCGGACGGCTGGAATCGGCGGCCATCTTCATCCTCATTGCCATCCTGGCGGACAACCTGGATGGCCGCATCGCCCGGTTGACGCGGACGACGAGCGCGTTTGGCGAGGAGTACGACTCCCTTGCCGACGTCGTGTCGTTCGGTGCGGCGCCCGCCCTGCTGGCCTTCCAGTGGGGCTTGTGGCAAAAGCCCCGTCTGGGCATGGCGGTCGCCTTCCTGTTTCTCGTCGCGGGTTCGATCCGGCTGGCACGCTTCAACTCCACGCCGCACGACGAGCCTTTCTTCAAGGGTCTTCCAATTCCGGGAGGCGCAGCCGCCATTGCGTTACTGATCCTGATCTCGCCGACCCCCGTGTCTCACGTTGCTTTTCTCCCGATCGTCGTCGTGTTCGTACTGGGCTTGGCGCTCCTGATGGTCTCGAACCTCCCCTACCCGTCGTTCAAGCAGGTGAACCTGCGGCGGAAGTGGCCGGCAACAACGCTTTTCCTGATTGCCGTTCTCTTCTCGCTCCTGACGTTCGTGCCAACCCACGTCCTCGCGATCCTACTGGCCACCTACATCCTCTCGGCGCCGTTCCTCGTTCTGACGGGCAAGCTTCGACATCCCGGCGACCGGGAAGACGCCAAGCACGGCGCCGGAGACCAAACATCCACCTCCAGCGAGGACGGTTACACAGATGAACCCGAGTGACGCACCAATCGCCTTGGTCGATCCCCTGACGCTCCAGGGACGCCAAGTCCTCCAGCTCGTCAAGCGCTTTCCAGAAATTGCCCGGCGGCTTACCGCGTTCAACACCGTCGAAGAGGGCGAACACCAGGTGACCGATGTCGGTGGAGAAGCGATGCTCGTGCCACCGCTCGAGCCTGGAGAGGCGCTCGATTCGTGTTCGGCCTTCCTGCTCGCTTCCGATCGGTGGACGCCACGGCTTCACAGCTTGATGGACCACCTGCTCGATCACCCAGACGCGATCTTCGTGGATCTCAGCTATCTTGAAGAGTTGTGGCACCTGGGCACGCCGGCTGCGGAGCCGCAACAGGCGCGGCACGTGCGCCGCCTGCGCGTGGTTCATCCAGCGATGGTCGCCGCCGTTCATACCGTTCGGCCCCTGATCGACCTTGGGCTGAGGAGCCTCAACGTGATGGCGATGGATCCAGTCTCGGCGTTTGGACGAGAGGCCATTGGTCGCCTGGCTCAGCAGGCATCCGCCCGCCTTCAGGGGAACCGGGCCAAGCATGATATCGGAGGAGAAACGCTGGCATTCTCCAGCGTCGCCGTCCCCGCCGGTGAGATGCAAGAAGACGCGGCAACGCTGTTGCCCGGCGTGTCCGTGACAGTCAACCGCCTCCTCACAGGCTGGTTTCACGGTCACATGACGAACCTGGCCATGACGTTCGACGTTCCCGTTGCTGAGGGTGACATCATCGCACGATGGAAAGCCAACCCCAAGCTCCGCGCTTCCAGGAATCCGCTCCGGCTCGATACCGTTGTCGATCAGGAGACGATCCTGGTGGCGATTCCATCCTTTGCAGCCGATCATCGTTCACTTGCCGTCACAACGATGGCCGACGGTCTGCTGATCGGAGGGGCGCTGACGGCCCTGGAGTTACTCGGCTCGTTGATCTAACATCCCCCTGAAGCGCACATCGCGTTTCCGAAACCGTCTGAACGAGGAGGTTCACATGAGTAGTCCGCTTCAAGGTCTCGAACCACGGTACGTCTGGCAACATTTCGACGCCATCCGCCAGATCCCGCGTCCGTCCAAACACGAGGAGAAGATCGCCTCCCACATCGTGGAATGGGCTCGATCGAAAGGCTACGGCGTCACCCGGGACCCTGCCGGCAACGTCATCGTCAAGGTGCCCGCCACGCCGGGCCACGAGCAGGCACCCGTGGTCATCCTCCAGGGCCATATCGACATGGTCTGCGAGAAGAACTCCGGTGTCGAGCACGATTTCATGAAGGATCCAATCGAGGTCAAGGTCGATGGCGACTGGGTGTATTCCGTGGGAACAACCCTCGGTGCCGACAACGGCATCGGTGTCGCCACCGCCATGGCCATCGCCGATGATCCGGAGTCCGTTCATGGCCCCCTGGAGCTTCTCTGCACAGTCGACGAGGAAACCGGCTTGACCGGTGCCATGCAGCTCGATGGGTCGATGCTGTCGGGCCGCATCATGCTCAACCTGGACACCGAAGAGGATGGCTCCGTCTATATCGGGTGCGCCGGTGGCGCCGATTCGATCGCAGAGCTCCCGATCTCGCGCCGCAAGGCCCTCATGGGCTCCGCGCCGCTCCGCGTCACGATCCACGGATTGCGCGGTGGTCACTCGGGTGTCGATATTCTTGAAAACCGCGCCAACGCGATCAAGCTGCTCGCGCGGCTGCTCTTGGCCGCGATGGCGGAGGATCTCGAGTTGGACGTCGTCTCGATGGCGGGCGGCTCGAAGCACAACGCGATCCCGCGCGAAGCCCACGCCGTCATTCGTCTTCCCAAGGCCTCCATCGAAGCATTCCGCGGCGTTGTGGAGCGCCAGAAGACCGGGTTCATGGAGGAATTCGCGGCCATCGATCCAGGCCTCACCATCGAGGTGACCGAGATCGATGATTCGGATCCCTACGCGAATCCGCTGAACATCCCTTCACGGGACCATCTTCTCCACGCTCTCAACGGGATTCCGTACGGCGTGCTCGCGATGTCCCGGGAGGTTCCGGGGCTGGTGGAAACGTCCAACAACCTTGCGGTCGTCGAGACCAATGACACCGCCGCCACGATCGTGACCTCGCACCGCTCCTCGGTCATGCCCGCCCTGTTCTCGGTCCAGGAGCAGGTCCGGTCCGTGTGCGTGCTGGCGGGCGCCAGCGTCGAGGTCCATGACGCTTACCCCGGCTGGAAGCCCAATCCCGATTCCGCCATCGTCAAGAAGACGGTCGAGGTGTACGAAGAGCTCTTCGGCAAGGCGCCCGAGCTCAAGGCCATTCACGCCGGCCTCGAGTGCGGGCTTCTCCTCGAAAAGATCCCCGACATGGACGTGGTCTCGATCGGTCCCGAGATCCAGAACGTGCACTCTCCGGACGAGAGAGTCCAGGTTTCTTCTGTGCAGCGCTTCTACAGGCATGTCAAGGAGGTTCTCAAGCAGCTCGCGTGAGAACTGGTTGGCTATGCGATTTCAACCCGGGCCGGGTGGCCCGGGTATTTTTGCCCCGTCCATCTTTTCGGCCCCCCTCGCAATGCATGCGAGCCCGCGGGCGCTCCACGTTTCCCAACATGGTGCGGTAAAAATTGATCTGGATCACACACATTGACAGCCGGGCCGGGACACAATACAAAGGAAGCACGAGATCGTCCGTTCCGCGGAGCGGTGGGCGACCGAGCGGAGATGAACCTTGCAGAACGTGGACATCAAACGAGGTCCGGAGACGGTGCGGGGGAAACGTGTGCTCGTTGTCGCCGTCGACCCCGTCATCTTGACACGGATCATGACCGGCCTGGGCGATCCAACGGCACGGGTGACACTCTCGCCGGACGGCGAGGGGGCGCTGAGCCTCCTCAAGAAGGAACCGTGGAACCTCGTCATCTGTAACTATCCGCTTCCACATCTTCTTCTCCGGAATTTTCTGCGCGAACTGCGTTCCAGAACATCGGCAAGCCGGGCCTGCGGCGTGATCGTTCTTTCCATCACCGAGCTTCTCAGTGGCGCCCAGAGGTTTGTCGGCCAGGGCGCCAACGCAGTTCTCACGCGCTGGGCGCCGATCACCCAGTTACACGCGACCTTCCTGCGCCTCCTGAGCGTTGCACCGAGGTTCACACCCCCACCGTCCACCCGCGTGCACCTGATGACTCGCGAGGGAAAGAAAATCTCCGTGACCAGCGTGGCCAACCTGTCGGTCACCGGTGCACTCCTGGAATCAACGCAACGGCCGGGAATCGGAGCGAGCTGCGTCGCCGAGATCAGCCTGCCGGGCGCCGAACGCCCCATCAGGGTCCCCTCGCGCGTTGTCAGGTACACGGATCATGCCAGGGAGTTTTCGTCGGGCTTCGCACTTCACTTTCTTGATCTCGATCCCGAGGAGGCGCAGAAGATCGCCCGCCTCAGCTCGTGACCGCCAGTCGTGTCTCAGGGTAGAGCTCGTCGTACGCGTCGAAGACGAGGCCGAACCGTTCCGCGCTCAAGGAAGCAAGTCGCTCATCCTCGAAATTGATCAGGTCTGCAAGACACCCTGGCGGAACGGCGGGATGACAGGGTTGTGCGCGGCGGCGTTCAGGCTACGCGCGATAACCTCACGGGTGCGCCGTGGATCGATGATTTCATCCACCCAGAGCCGGGCCGCCCCGTACCGCGGATCAAGCGCCCTCCTGTACCGTTCCTTGATCTGCTCCAGCAGCTGTTCTCTTTCTTCGTCGCTCACGTCTTTACCGCGGTTCTTCAACTGGATAGCTAGCAGCGTCTCGGAGGCCTGATCTCCTCCCATTACGGAGATGCTGGCCGACGGCCACGCGAAGAAAAACCGGGCGCCGTACGCCCGAC
>JAADFN010000132.1 GCA_013152895.1 Acidobacteriota bacterium
GCACCCGTCTTGAAGTTGATCGACGTGATGCTGACGAGCTCCCACCCCTGCTCGCCCAGCTCGTTGAGCTGGACGTCGTACGCCGGATCCAGGCGGTAGTTCTCAGACCTGATGTTGATGATTTTGTACTCCCAACGCGTTCTCTCCATGCCGACCTCCCTCCCAAGTCGCCGGTCGTGACGGAGGCATTGTACCATCGTGACCATGAGGAACGCGTCGTGAACGATCTTGGCCCGGCGTCCCGGCACCACGGTGAGCCGGTGCGGTTGAGCGTCGTCATCCCGGCGTTCAACGAAGCCCGCCGGCTGCCGGGGACCCTCCGGACGATCATGGCGGCGCTCGACGCAAGCGGGCGGTGGCTTCCCGCCGAGATCATCATCGTCGACGACGGCTCCACCGACGGCACGGCCGAGAGCGCCCGGGCGGTCCCGCCCCCTCGAGGCATCACGGTCCGGATCTCCCGCCACGACGGGAACCGTGGCAAGGGCGCCGCCGTGCGGACCGGCTTTGGCACGACCCGTGGCGCCCTGGTTCTCCTTTCGGACGCGGACCTTGCCACGCCGATCGAGGAGCTCGACCGGCTGGCCGAGACTGCCGGTCCCGGCATCGTCGTCATCGGCTCCCGGGCGGTCGACCGCACCCTGATCGCGGTCCGCCAGCCGTGGTACCGCGACTTCATGGGCCGCACCTTCAACGTCCTCGTCCGCGGTCTCCTTTTGCCCGGCATCCACGACACCCAGTGCGGCTTCAAGCTCTTCCCCGGCGCCACCGCCAAGTCGCTCGCAGCCTCCCAGCGGCTCGACGGGTTCGCCTTCGACGTCGAGCTCCTCCTGCTCGCGCGCCTGTGGGGCCTCCGGATCGAAGAGGTCGGCGTTCGCTGGAGCCACGTCGAAGCGTCGCGGGTCTCGCCCGCCCGCCACTCTCTCGAAATGTTTCGCGACGTCCTTCGACTGACCTGGTGGAAACACCGTGGCCTGCTCCCGGCCCGGCCGCCCAGCCTCGCCGTAACCGATGCCCAGCAATCCGCGACGCATCCCAGCCCATGACCATCAAGCGCTCCAGACCCAAGGCACAAAACACGCCGTTGGGTCTCCCAACCCGCTGCAAGCCGACGGCCCGGCCGAAGGCCGGGGCACGGCCCATCCCGCTCAGGCGAGGCGACGCCGAGGCAAAGCCGAGGCACGCCGAGCCGGAAGCATCCCCACCGCCCACGCCCCGACACGAAGCATCATCGCCGCCTCTCATTTGTTCGTCACGCCATCCGACGACAAGAAGCCATCGACCGCGACCAGAAGCGCGGTTTTCTTCTTGACTTCCCGATGCCAGGCACCGGGAGAGGAGGTGCACGTCCCTTCCTCCCTGTCATCCTGAGCACCGTCATGCCCCAGGAGTGGCGCCAGGTCCACGGACGAACAAGGGGAGGGGGTGTGGCCTCACCACGGTGTGCGATGACAGTGACAGACGCGAGATTTTCGATTGACCGGCATCCGTGTTCGTCGAGAGACCGTGGGATATGCGGGCTATGTCTCGTCCCACTCCGGGGTGCGCTTGGTCTCCAGGAAGGTCCGGACGCCACGCCGGCAGTCCGGCGCCGTACGCTGCCGGGCGTTGACCTCGGCGGCATGCGCGAGCGCCTCGCGCCAGCCGAGACCCGTTACGCCGTTGAGAAGCCGCTTGGTCTCGGCGATGGCGGACGGCGAGGCCTTGCGGGCGATCGACACCGCCCACTCCCTGGCCCGCTCCAGCGCACGGCCGTCCTCGACCAGCTCGTCGGCAAGCCCCAGCTCGACCGCGCGCTCGCCGTCCAGGCGCTCGGGATCGAGGAGCATCCTCCGGGCGACGTGGCCGGGGACCCTCCGCGTCAGGAACGTGGACACGAGCGCGGGAACAAAACCGATGAGCACCTCGGTGTAGGCGAATCGCGCCGAGCGCTCGGCAACGACAAAGTCGCACGCGGTCGCCAGCCCGCACCCACCGGCGATGGCGGCCCCGTGAACCGCGGCGATACTCGGCAGCGGCAGGTCGAGGAGCGTTGCAAAGAGTCGTTCCAGCCGCCTCGAATCGGCGAGATTCTCCTCCGGATCGCCCCCCGAGGCGATCTTCTCCAGGGCCGCCAGATCGGCTCCGGCGGAGAAGTGGCGGCCCGCCCCGGTCAGCACGACGGCGCGGACGGCCGGGTCCGCTGCGGCACGCTGGAGCGCATCGGTCAGCGCGTCGGCCATCGGGCCCGATAACGGATTGGCCCGGGCGGGCTCGTTGAGCGTCAGGGTCAAGACGGGAGGCTGGTCAGATTCGATCAGCAAGGGTTCCATGATCTTCTCCTCCGCCGGCGGGTGAACGCCGTGGCGGCCGCGACCGTAGTGTAAGATGACGATCGAACATTGGAGGATGATTGTACCCGACGATCCTGTTCTTCGCCCATCTTTTCCGAGACCTCGCAGGGACGTTCCTGGCCCGCTGGAGACGCTTTTACCGGAGAGCCGTCTTTGGCGAGGAGGCCGCCGCCATCGCCATCGACATCTTCCCGTTTTTCGAAAAGATGACCGGTGTCGGCTGGTACGAGTGGAACCTCCTGGCGGCGATGGACCGGCTGGATTCGGGGTTGGAGTTCAACCTGTACGCCCACACCTTTCTGGCCCCTGACGAGCCCGCACCCCCCGCGATGCCGGGGAGCCGGCATATGCGCGCGCGGGTCCACCAGATCCCGGCCCGGTTCTGGCTCCCGGTCCGGCCGACATTGGCTCTGCTGAGAACCTTCGCCGAACCGCTCCTGCGGTGGCTCGACGGGAACGACGCGGTGTTCGCCCCGAACTTCTTTCCGCACCGGACGCAGGCCCCGTGGGGCCAGAGCCTCGTGATCACCGTGCACGATCTCGCCTTCGCCGTCATGCCGGAGACTGTCGCGCCGGAGACGCTTGCCGAGCTGGCCCGCCGCCTTCCCCGGGCCCTCTTTGCCAGCGAACGGATCATCGCGGTTTCCGAGGCGACCCGCCAGGATCTGATCGCTCACCTCGGCGTCAGCCCACGGCGGATTCATGTCATTCACGAGGGGCTCGACCCCCGCTTCGCGGCGGGTGCGGCCGGAGGGGAGCCTCCCGCAGGTCTCCCGGAACGATACATGCTCGTGGTCTCGACCATCGAGCCCCGGAAAAACGTCGCGGCCGTGGTCCGGGCGTTCAACCTGCTGGCCGACTGGGGTTATCGCGGCGGGCTCGTCCTCGTGGGCCGCTGGGGCTGGCACACTGGCGGGATCCGCGCGGAAATCGACGCCTCGCCCGTCCGGGACCGGATCGTCCACCTCGATTACGTCGAGCGGGACGCCCTGCCGGCGTTGTACCGCGGCGCAGATGCGCTGCTCTTCCCTTCGCTCATGGAGGGCTTCGGCCTGCCGATCCTCGAGGCGATGGCGTGCGGAACCCCCGTGGTCACGTCGGGGCAATCGGCAATGCCCGAGGTGGCGGGCCCGGCCGGAATCTACGTCGATCCCACCCGCCCGCAGAGCATCGCATCGGCTGTCGAGGCCCTGCTTTCGGACGAGCAACACCGTGCGCGGCTGGCCGAGCTCGGACGTGCGCGGGCCAGCCGGTTCGACTGGGAGCGGGCCGCGGCCGCAACGACTCAGGTGCTGCGGCAGGCCGTGGGTTGGGCGCCCGGCGGCGACGATGAATATCGCGTGTGA
>JAADFN010000133.1 GCA_013152895.1 Acidobacteriota bacterium
TCTTTCATGTTCGAACCCTCCGTCCCAGCATGAGAACCTGGTCGTCACCCGGCCGGGTGCCGTCCATGCTGGCCGTTTGTTCCGTCCCCGCCCGGATTGGGTCCCGGGACCATAACGTCCGTAGTATAACTCACTCCAGACCTGTATGTTGTGGGTTGGATCACAGCAACCGTCAAAGCCATGTCAAATTCCCGGATGCGCCGGTATGTGCGGACACGCGCGTTCGGAGCGACCGCATCGCGAGACCAGCCATCAAAAAAAACGGCGGCCCTCAGGCCGCCGTTGAAACCGAAGCAGTGAGCTTACGGAAGAATCTGGCTCGGGTCGCAGTTGGCGTTGTAGATCACGGCGCCCTGCAGAGCAGCCGAGTAGCGGCCCATGGCCGAATGACGGGTGCTCACGTAGACCTGGTAACTGTCGTCAACGCCGTTGGACGGCGGGTAGACCAACAGGGCCCAGCCACTGTTGAAGGGAACCGCGAACTGGGAAATGTCAACCTGCTGCGTTTCCAGCGGGAAGAGGTTGATGCGGCAGAACTTGGGGCTCGGGGACCACGGGGGGGTCGAGCCGGTCCACAGCAGGGCCTCTTCGCCCTCGTCCCAGATGTACATGCTGTACGGGATCGTGTCATCGGCGAACAGGTAGGTCGGCGCGGTACCGGTACCGGCGTCACTGATCAGGTCGTGGACGCCAACGTAGCCCTTATAGGTGCTTGACGCACGCTTGAAGACACGGATCTGGGTCGACATCGCCGAACCCTGGTTCAAGTACCGGAACGCCCAGCCTGTCGGAAGCGGCTCACGGTAGTCAGTCCCATTGGAATACTGCTGGTAGAACGTGGGGCTCTGGTCGGCGTTGGGATCGGCTTCGAGGGAAACCGCGTTCAGCGCTTCAGAGAAGTTCTGTGCGTCGTTGATGTAGAAGATGTCGCCGATCAGCACGTTGTCGTACTCCGCCTGCGGTCCGCTGGCGATATCGAACGGCGTCGTGCCGGTGTTCGTGGAACCATCGACCCAGTAGTTGGCGCCGGTACCCGGGAACATCTTGTTGCAGGAGTAGACCACGTCGGCCGTGATGTACATCCAGGTCGGATCGGCGGTGGTGCGGGCTTCGAACCAGTCGCCGTAGACGACGGTGGCGCCGTTGCAGTCGATGTGAGCGCGCGTCACGGTCTGGGAGGCCGTCAGCAGACCGCTCATGAAGTCCTTGAACTGCTGCGGGAAGGGCGGGAAGCTCGGATACGCCTCGAAGTTGGGGTTGCAGACGCCGGACAGCGTCGTGGTGCTGGTCGAAGCGGGAAGCCCATGAGCGATCGGCCCAACGCCGTCCGCCTGGTCCTGAGTCGCCCACTCACCGTCGGTGCTCCCGGTCCCCGTCGAGGGAAGCTGGCCGGGATTGTCGAGGATGTCGCGGATACTGAACGTTTGCACATCATAACCGGACAGCACGACGTTCCAGTCGACGACGCCAACGGAGTAGTCCGTCCACAGCGTGAAGTGGACGATGACCGCCTCGTTCGAGACGTTGGTCACCGAGAACAGGGTGTTGTTATTGGGGTCCGTGTAGTTGTACTGCACGAACGGATACAGGATCGTGGCGGCCGGCACAACATCGGTGGCGCAGTAATTCGCATACGCGACACTGCCCACACCGAACACCAGCGCAACCGCGGCGACGAAAGCAAGAAACTTCTTCATACCATTCTCCTTCCTAACGTGTTGACGAAACCAAGACACACCATACGAGAGTCCTGAGTTGGTTCTTCCCGGCGCCATCACCTCCTCGTAAGTTATTCATTCTTAAAAACCTCTTTCGATCTCATGTCATAACAGCATAAAATCTAGCACCCCAAAAACCTCTTGTCAACCCCCAGGTGCCAGAAAACTTCTCATTCACCCGCGTATCCTACCACATTCCTCCCCGAACGCCAGCCCCTCGCCCACGGGGCCCCCACCACCCCCAAGGCGGGTCGTTCCAGCAGAGTCGAGGGGGCGCGGGCCTGTCGGCCCGCTCCCCCGCCTCGTCACACCTGACGTGCGGGTTTCCCGCATCCGGCGTTCCCGTACACTTCATCGCGGGCATGCACGATTCGTCAGCCGTGAGCGTCACAGGTAGATCAGTCCCCTCCAACCCCTCCAGGCTCACCCTCTCTGGCAGGCTGATCACATCCAGTAAGCGTAACGAGGCCGAATCGGGTTCGCTTTACCGGGGCGGTCAGGGGCTATTCGCCCCTTCGCCCCCACCAAGGTGGTGACCGACCCGCTCCCCGGGCTCGGTTGCCCTCCCCCGAGGGGCCGCCGCTACATGGCGAACGACCAGTTACCATGACTGACTCCTTCCGGTCAGCTAGACGCACCAGACTTCGCCTGGCGCACCGGCAAGCACGGAGGTTCGCAGAGGGGAGGCACCGGCTCGTTTTCCCGCGGTGCCGGTCAACGATGTGATGACAACCCGGATCGAACGTGGAGGGCGAAAGTCCGTCTGGCCACCCGTGACGTGAATGAAAACAGAGGCTGGAGGGTGGTGGCCCGTGAGATAATCATCGTATGAATCGCTCCGATACTGTTGGAGGGGCTCGAGGACGTCGCGGCACGACTGGTGTCGGTGAACGTTCCGTACGGCGGCGGAAGAAGGTGATGGTGGCTCACCGGGCGCATGGCTTCGAGGAAGCCGAAGAGTGGGACCTGGAATACTGGCAATCAATAACGCCGGGGCAAAGACTTGCCGCGTACAGGGCCTTGCGGCATGACGTCGCCAAAGTCCAGGCGGCACGACGCCGGGATGCACGTTCTCATGAGCCGGAGCGGCCGTGACTGCAGACCGCGCCGAGGACTTCGAGAATCCGCTCCGCCTCTTTCATCAACACGGCGTGCGTTACCTGATCATTGGCGGTTTGGCATTCATATACCACGCCAAGCCTCGGTACACGAAGGACATGGACCTTTGGCCCGCTTCGGATGAATCCAATATCGAGGCGGCGAATCAGGCGCTTGTGGAGTTCGGGAGCCCGGTCAAGCTTGATCCTGCGCGACCGGAGGAAATTCTCCAGCTTGGGGTTGGGGCCAACCGGATTGACCTGCTTCGCGATCTTGGCCAGCCTTCGTTTGAGATGGCCTGGGAACGGCGCATCGCCGGTAGCTTTGGACACGCGCCGGCAAACCGTATCGACCTGGAAACCCTGATCGAGATCAAGAGCGCAATCGAGGAGCCCAGACATCAGGAGGATGCACGCGTTCTCCGCCGGGTGCGCGAGCTCAAGAAGAGTGTCGATGAGGGCGGCCACCGTTGAGAGAGGATCACGCTTCCCGCGGCCGGACCGTGTCCCTTTCCTCCCTCTCTTTCTCTGTGCGTACCCCTTGCGGTCTCGGCGGTAAGGATCCTGATAAGGCTGGGAGGAGAAGGATAAACCACGAGGGACAGGTGAGATGAGTTGTCCCCCGGGGACGTTGCGAAGTGCCGGGGTTGCCGTGGCGCTGCTGGCGCTGGCATCGTGGGGGGCGGCATCGTCTGCGGGACCTTCGGCGACCGTCACCCGCGTCCCTCCGCTCCGGCTTACGATCGTGCCGCGGGCGCATGACGGGGGGCCGCCCGCTGATGTGAAGGCGTTTCGCCTCGGTGTAACCGGGAGCCGTCCGGTGACGTTGCGCGCCGGGGCCACGCCGGCGGC
>JAADFN010000134.1 GCA_013152895.1 Acidobacteriota bacterium
GACATACCTCCGGGTATGCCTCCGCTCGTCGCACGCACCAGAGCATCACGACCGTGGCACACCTCATCCGGCAGAATCGCTCATCTTGGATGTCACTGTCATCGCACGTCGTGGTGCGGCCCCTGCAAGACCCGCGAGTACAGTGATCTACGCGAGGTTCCCCATCGACCGGAACTTCGTGTTAGTCGAGAGCGGAATCCCCTGGGACCGGGTCATCCGTCTCGAGGCGGAAGTCGCCTTCGTCCGCCAGCCGAAGAAGCTCCTTGGCCCGATCGGCCATCCCGGAGGCGACCTGGAGCTCCACCTGGCCGAGCCCATCCATGGTGAATCCGTGGGTGAACCGGAGCGCCTCGCCCCGCTCGAGGACCTCGATGCCGTTGGCCTCCAGGAAGCTCCGGACCTGCTGGGCCTCGGTCTCTCCCGCTGCGATAAATACCGTAACCATGTCTTTGGTCATTCCGTCCTCCAAGGCATCACAAGGTTGATCCCGTCCAATTGTTCAAAGCCCGAGATTCCGGCGCAACGCCTGGAACCACCGCTGGGAGTAGACGTAGCTGGCCATCAGGCTACACGAATCTTCCAGGCCGCGCCGCGTCGTGTTCGCGCCGAAATGCACCATCCTCCTGGGTATGATCGCCCCGTTGGAGAGGTGAAAGTTGGCGACGGGATTGAGCGGGCGGCCGCGTGCATCGCGCTCCTTTGCCACGTGGATGTACGCGATCTCGGTGAGCGGTTTGCGCAACGCCCGGACGAGGGCCGGATCCCCGAACCATTCGGAGCTGGAAAGCAGGGCGAGCAGCGCGTCGGCCAGGCTCGCCGGTGTCCGGCCCAATCTGGCCGCGGCCCGCGCCACGATGAGCTCCCGGGACTTTGCAGGGAATTCTTCCTCGATCTGGGTACGCGTCAGCCCGAAGTTCGTGGCCCGTCCCTCAAGGATGGGCCGCAGGTACCGCGGCCACAGGCCGGGAATCGGGCTGAGGGTGACGTACGTCTTCACGTCCGGGTTGTCCCGCCTGAGGATCTCGGTGACGCGGTAGACGAGCACCTTGCCGAGCCCGAGGCCGGCGAGACCGTTCTGCGTGTTGTTGATCGAGTAGAACACCGCCGTGTCGGGATGCTCTTCCGGCAGCTTGGCGGCCGGACCGATGATCTCGTCGATGCTCCTGGGGATGCCGCCAGTCAGGGCAACCTCGATGAAGACGACGGGAACGTCGGGCATCGCGCAGTGAAAGAGGCCGAAACAGCGCCGGTCGGCGCCGAGGCGCAGTCCCATCTCCTCCAGGCTGACCATCGGGTGGACCAGCTCGCGGTCCTTGAGGTACCGGATGAGTTGGTACGGAGACCGGGGCGTGATCTCCTCGAGCGAGAGGAAACCGTGGCGAAACCAGGCCGTCAACAGGTCCGCGATCTCGCTTTCGAACGGCTCGAGCCCGGAGGCGCCGCGCCGCTGCGCCGACAGGATGTCGGACCGCAGACCGATCAGCAAACGGAGGCCGCCCGGGCTGTCGGCCATCTTCTCCAGGAGCAGGTGGAGGCGCGACGTCAGCCGCTTCCGCAGCGTGGCGAGGGCCTCCGCCCGGATGGGGGTATCGGATGCCAGCGCCTCCCGTGCCTCGTCGAGGACCGGCCCGATCTCGGCGGCCGGGACCTCCATCGTGTCGAGAAGCCTTCGGAAGAGCTCGGCCTCGGCCTCCACCGGAAGCTGATCGTAAAGCACCCGCGCCTCCTCGAGGAGCTCCTCGGGCGCCTCCGTGGAGTCGACGATCTTCCCGGCCATCCGGACCAGTGATTCGATCACCGCAGCGGGATTTCGACGTTTGGGCACGATGCACCCTCCCCCTCCATGGTGCCACGCCCGCGGCCCCGCGTGAAGAAACGTTGCGGCGTAATCCGGGTTTTCCACCGAACGATACTTGCCACGGCCACGTGTTTCCTCCGTGGTGAAATTCAGAAGCTCTTCCCAAAAAAAGGGCGGCCTTCCGGCCGCCCTGGGATGATTCCTTGCGTTTCTACGGCACCTTGACCGCGGGGATGAAGGTGGCGTCGCCCGTGGCGTTGTCGACGACCGTGCCGTACGCGGTGACCGGTTCGGCGGTTGCCTTGCCGGCAACGTCGGTAAAGGTGATCACGATCGTGAAATCCTGCAGCTCATTCTGGGGATGATCCAGCTTGGAGAGGATCTTGTCGTACTGCACGAACCCGTGGGCGCCAAGGCTCGTAAAGGTGTCGCCAGAACCCTTGTTTATGTACTTGCCGACCAGGTTTCCACTCGAGTCGTAGACCTTGATGTAGATCCGTGGAACAACCTGGTCCGACTGGTTGACGAGTCCGACGTTGGTCCGGAACCCCTCGCCGGCAGCGGCATCGCCCCACGAGTGCAGGCCCGTCAAGATCAGCTGGTGCACCGGGCTGCCCTGGAGCGGCAATGCCGGGACGAACTGCCCGTACGTTCCCCTGGCGCCGTTCGGGCTCGGGGTGTACGTGCGCGACGTGACGGCGAGACCTAAAGCGTAGTTGGCCGGGTCTTGAAGATCCACAACGAGCGCGCCCTTGATCTTGTCACCCATGCTGGCAAGCACATCGTCGCTGCACCACGTTCCGAGGCCGGCTACCGCTTGCAGGCTGTTCCCGTTGACCGGCACCACCGTCCCGCCACCATCGTTCGTCATGTCGGGCAGCAGCTTGATCTTGAACGTCGCGGCGGTCGGGTTGGGGTTGTAGATGCACAGCTCGGTTTTCCAGTCGGTCCCGTTATTCCCCGCCGCATTCGCCGCCACGGAGATCAGGGAGGTCGCGCTCAAGACGCCACTTCCACTCCCGCTGCTGCCGGTACCCGCCTGGGTTATCGTCACCGAGCTCGTGGCCCCCGAAACTGCCACGGTAATTTTCCCACTCCGTGATTCTGTGCCGGTGTTTGCGTCAACCGTGAACGATGCCGGACCATTCCCGCTCCCGCTCGCCGTGGTGACGTGCAACCACGAGGAGGCGTTGCTCGATGCGGTCCACGAGCACGAGCTGTCGAGCCCGGTATTGATCGACCCTCTCCCACCGCTCGCGGGGAATTGGGTCGTATCCGCCGTGAGACGGAGGTTACAGGAAACCGAGCTTCCACTCACCGTGACCTGTTGCGACACCGGGCCGCCTGAAACAGGCGTCATCGTCACGGTATAGGTCCCCGCTGCCGGGAAGCTCCACGTGACCGAGCTGCACGCCGCCGGGTTCATCCCGCAGATCGAGCTCCCGTACGTGTTGGCGGGATTCCCCTGGCAGTTGGCATGGCCAAAATCCCAGCTCTTGACGCTCACGCCATCGGGCGCTGTAAACGTCACGGACTGGCACACGGCGGGGGTCTCGGGGGTAATCGTAAACCCTCCGCCGCCGCCCGACGACTGCGTCACGCTGACCGTGTGGCCCGCAACCGTCAATGTTCCCGTACGGCTCCCGCTGGAGTACGCATCGGCGTTGAAGACGACGGAACCGGAGCCGCTGCCGCTCGTGCCGGACGTGATGTGGATCCAGTTCGCGCCGGAGCTTGCCGTCCACGAGCACCCGCTCTGCGTGCTCACGGAAATACCCAGGCCGGTGGCGCCGGAAGACCCCACGGAAACCGACGTTGGAGAGACGGTATACGTACAGCTCGTCCCCGAGCACTGGCCGTT
>JAADFN010000135.1 GCA_013152895.1 Acidobacteriota bacterium
GTGGTGGTACACCGGGTATACACCCCAATCCGGGTCCAGCGCCAACGTCCCTCCCGCCAACCCGAACACCCGGCCGCCGTGAAAGCGCGCAGCGTTCGTGCCCACCGCATTGAGGTTGAACGCCTCCGCCATCCCCAACTCGTTGGAAATCACGTAGGAAACGTAACTCGATGTACTGACATCCCGGTCCACCTCCAGCGCATGCACCCCCGTCCCCGCCCAGTGCTGGGACGTGCTCGCCGTCGAACCCGTCAGCTCCCATACCCACTGCGTCCCATCGTCCGCCACCATGACCTGGTGCGTGGGCGCAACGTCGATCCCGCACGGATCTGCAAAGGTGAAATCGCGCCCGCCCCATCGGTCCGTGATGGTCGAGCTCCCCGGTCCCGCACCTTCGGGGATCCGGATGACATGGCCGCTGTTCGCGTCGGCTACGTACGCCACGGTTCCGTCCGGATCCACGGCGAGCCCCACGGGAAGAATCGCGTTGGAAAAATGATCGTCATGCGTATCGGCAAAATGCGCCACTGAGCAACTCCCCCCACTGCACGTGATTCTTTGGATCTCCGAGACCCCGGAAGCACCCTCGATGACCAGCACCGCCCCCGCCTGCGTGACCCGCGAAATGTAGGGCTTCGTAAAACTCCCCCCTACAGTTGCAACCGCGGGAGCTTGCTGAAACAGATCGATGTCCTGTACCACCCCCTGAGCCGCCACGAAGACCGTCCCGTCCACCGGGGACCACGACACGCCCGTGATCGCGGTGTACGGACCAACCGGGGGGGAAAGCACCACCTGGGGGATGCCGGCCGTATTGTGCACCCTTCCGTGCGCCTCCACCAACCCGAAAAAGCTGCGCGCGTCATCCGGCACTGTAAACGTTGCCGCCGTCGCATACCGTCCATCCGCCGACAGGGTTACGCTGTGCGCCTTCACGGGAAGATCAAGCATGGCTACGACGTTCCCCGGGGCAATCGGATCAAGATACGAGCCGCTCAACGTCACATCGCCCCCCCACCAGACGGTTGCCGGCGACGCCCCTGTAATCTCCGGCGCAGGCGCCGGGTCGTACCCCATGCCTTGAACCGCCGGGCTCACCGTTTGGCCGCCAACCACGTTGAAAAAGAGATTTGGATCACCGGCTTTGACCACCTTCTGGAAAGAAGTCGTGGACACGTCGTCAGCAACCGTCGCAACCCACTGTTGGAAGCTCGGGTCGGCGCTTGCCACCGCCGTGTACGGGGCCAACCCTCCGCTCCATTGAAAAACGAGGTCCCAGCCGCCCGACGTCGCCGTCTTCGTCACTGAGGTCAACGTCACCGGATCGACCGCAGCCGGAGAGATCGCCATACCCTTCGGCGCGGGCCGAAAACGCCCCCCGGCCCCGAGGAAGATGGGCGCTGCCTCGCCCCCTGCGGCCCCGTGAAATCCGCGCGCCAAAGACCGACTCGAAGCTGCTCCCCGGGAGATCGTTCCGGACGTCCCACGATGGGAGACACTCTTACCCGCCGTTTGCACGACCGGATACTCGGGCGGCCGAAACGCGCTGGACGCCGTGGAGGCCACGCCATCGGAGCGGCTGCCGGCGCCTTTCCCCACCTGGCTCCCCGGTTCCCCCTGACTTGAGGCAGCTTTGTTATGATGATGGTCACCACCCCGGGGGGACGCCCACCCCGCGACCCCGACCCCAAGCATGCCGGCCGCAATGATCGCGAGCATCCTGCCACAAGGAGCGCATCTGCACCAATCCGACCCAATCCTCGATTGTCCCATCGGTTACTCCTTGATCAAAGCTAGCCGTACATGACCTGGATGTCAAGTCTGTCTGCCCTTCTGCCCTTGCATGACCGCCTCCAGCAGAGGAACCGCCGGGCAGCACGGAAACCAATGCACTCGTATGTACACGTCGAATCGATAGGGCAGTATTGGAAATGACTGGTTCGTGCTTGGTGGCATTGCGGTTCATCTGCCCGGTCCGGCGAGCGGCCAGCATCCGCCCGAACCGCCTCGCAACCAGCTGAGCGCGTGGTCATACACGCATGTCGTGGTACATTCGTCTACGTGAACATCATGATGAACCGGCAAAATGGAACCCTGGCCCTTCCGCTCGGCCAGGTCTTCGGCGGTACCACGGTGAGAAACCCTTTCCGCCGCCTGGAACGTTGAAAGGGGAGAACGAAGCATGCGGGTTCTGACATGGCCGCTCGGCGTCGTCGTTGGGATGATCACGGTTATCGTCAACCTCGGGCTCCCGCCACGGCCGGCGCAGCTTTCGCTCGAGCCGACCGGTGTGCACGATGACCGCGAAACGCCAGGCGTGCGAGGTGGACCTCGGCCCGGGACCCGCCGTGCATCTCTTGGAGCTGACCCGGACCGGTCCAGACGGACGCGTCACCGAGCGCGCGACGAGATGGATCAACCTGCCCGGCGTCGATGCCGACCTGGAGCTGAGCCCCGTATGTCAGCCGCAATCCGGTCAGTGCAACGTGCGGATATTCTGGGCCGATGCAGAGAAGAGCAACCCCACGTCCCTGATTCTCCGCATGGACGGGAAGCCTCTCTCACACGAGGTCGCGCACAGCCTCTCGTTCCACATGAAGGACCGAGAGCCTCACGTGCTGACGGCGGAAGCCACCTTCCCCGGCGGCCGAACGGCAAAGGCGGCGGTGACGCTCGGCACGGGGTTTGGAGGAACGGCGTCAACGGCGCTGACAGCGGTCCCGGTGGCGGCGCGGGGATCGATTTCCAAGATCACGCGGAAGCTGGCAGCGGGCGGCGTCGGTGTCGCCGCCGTGGAGCGCGGTCCGTCCCACGTCGTATTCGTCATCGAGCCGCACGTGTTTGCACGGTCCCGGATGGAGTTCTCGTTTCGGCGATTCACCTCGTCCCACGAAGAGTGGACCCGCCTCACGAGGCCGCTCATCAACGGCAACACCATGACAATCCTGATCGCCGGTAGTCGCATCCTCAGGGTCGATACCCACGCTTCGATCCGGGGATCCTGGTTCCAACAGCTGTACAGCGCCGGGCTGAACCTTGGCAATCCCCCCGCGATGCTCGGAAACGCGGTTGCCGTCGCCGGCATGCTCGCCGCGAAGAGGCCCGGCAGGCGTGCCGTCGTGCTCATTACCGACGGGAAGACCCCGGCCGGAAACGGCTTCCCGCCGGCCACGGTCCGTACCTACCTCCGGCAGATCATGGTGCCACTCGAGGTGTGGCACATCAAGGGTGGCAACGAGGCAGCATGGCCCGGCGGCGTTGATATCAGGGGACTGCACGCTCTCGAAGCAGCGATGAGCGATCTGAGCATCACACTGAAACACCAGGCCGTCGCGTGGATCCCTCACCTCACCGACCCCCGGGTTCCCGACCTGTCGCTGCCAGGCAAGCTCCACATCGCCGGACGCCAGTGACAAAGAAAATGGTGAATGATGAAACGCGGGTCGACAGTGACGCGGAGAACAAGCCCCGGTCAACTCCCGACGCTCCCGCCACCCCCACGCCTTTCACCATTCCTCGTCCTCAGCCCGAGGCGTTTGATGGTGCTGGCCAGGGTGCTGGGGGGAAGGCCGAGGCGTTCGGCGGCGCCGCCGTGGCCGGCGAGGCGGCCGGCCGCGTCGTGGAGGGCCTGGAGGATGACCAGGGCCTGGGCGCGCTGGAGGGGGCGGAGGTCTTCGGGCAGGCGATAGCCTTCCGGCAGGACGGCCGGGATCGCCTCGCGCCGGGCCGCAGCTTGCTCACCGCTGCGACCCAGCTCCACGTGGCGGGCGGAGATCCGCCCACCTCCGGCGAGGATGGCGGCGCGCTCGAGGACGTTGCCGAGCTCGCGGACGTTGCCCGGCCAGCCGTAGCCTTCGAGGAGTGGGACGGCGTCCTCGCCAAGGGCAAGCCCGGGCATGTCCAGACGCTCCCGCAGCCGGCCCAGGAGGTGCTGCGCCAGGAGAAGGATATCGCCGGGCCGCTCCCGCAGCGGGGGCAGACGGATCGGGAAGGCGCTCAGCCGGAAGAAGAGATCGTCGCGGAAACGGCCGGCGGCGGTTTCCTCGCGGAGATTGCGGTGGGTGGCGGCGATGACGCGGACGTCGACGTGGAGGGTCGCGCTGCCGCCCATCCGTTCGAAGGCGCCCTCCTGGAGCACGCGCAGCAGCATCGCTTGGGCCCCGGCGGGCAGCTCGGCGACCTCGTCGAGGAAGAGCGTGCCCCCATCGGCCAGCTCGAAGCGCCCGGCGCGCCGGCGGTCGGCGCCGGTGAAGGCGCCACGCTCATGGCCGAACAGTTCCGCGGTGGCCAGCTCGCGAGAAAGGACCGAACAGTTGACCGCCAGGAAGGGCCGCTTCGCCCGCGGCGACCACTGGTGGATTGCGCGGGCCGCCTGTTCCTTCCCGGTCCCGGTCTCACCCAGGAGCAGCACCGAGGTCGGCGCCGGGGCGACGAGACGCAGGCGTTGGACCACCTCGAGCCACTGCCGCGAGCGGCCCACCAGCGCCGCACCCGTGGGGCCGGTGGCGCTGAGGTCGGCCGCGGTGGCCGCCAGCGACTCGAGATCGCGGGAGAGCCGTTCGGCGGCGCGGTGCTCGGCGATCACCATGGCGGCCAGGCACCGATGGCGCGCAGCAGCTCGTCCGAGCCGAAGACGCCGCAGCGCAGAAGGTCGAGCGTCATGGCGCCAACCAGCCGGCCTCCGGAGCGCAGCGGCGCCGCGAGGCAGGAGTGGTCGCCGGGCAGCGGGACGACGTCGGCGTACGGGTCTGGTTCCAGGTGCGCGGTGTGGGCGTCCTCGAGAACTGCGGGCACGTCGCCGGCGAGGGCGGCCTTCAGCGCTGGACGGATGCCGAGGTCGACCCGCAGGTGCTCCACCCGGGGGGAGGCCAGCGGACCGGCGGCCGCCACCACGCGCAGCGTGTCCTCGTTTTCGAGCTCGAGCACCGCGGCAAGGTCCGCGGGAACCAGCTCGAGTACCGCCTCAATGATCGATTCCAGCCAGCTCATGACTGGAACACGATATCACGTGTCGTCGCGACATATCGTGCGTACTCCCACGATATGTCGCGTCCTCACGCCCCATCGCGCGATAGAGAGTCCACAAGTCGCCAAACACGAGACACTTCCAATAATACGCCCTCCTGGCATGGGCCGTGCAGTACACCGGGATGCCACCGAGGTGGCCCAAACAAAGGAGGCAGATATGAACACCAACAAGAAAAACACCATGGCGAGATGTGCGTCGCAGCCGAGGGCGCCGAGGGTGTTGCCGACCGGGTGACCACGGGGCTCCTGGACGGCCTGTGCGCCGCCACCGAGAAGACCCTCTGGATGATCGGCGCCACCCTGGCCGCGTAGCTTCGCCGGCATCCCGCCGCGACGGCCGCGGGATACCTTCCCACCCGGCCCCGAGACCGCGAAAGGAACCCGAGCATGAAAAAGAAGGACGAAACCAAGCTGACCACCAACGCGGGCGCACCCGTCGCCCACAACCAGGACGTGCTGACCGCCGGTCCCCGCGGCCCCATGCTTCTCCAGGACGTCTGGTTCCTGGAGAAGCTGGCCCATTTCGACCGGGAGGTCATTCCCGAGCGGAGGATGCACGCCAAGGGCTCCGGCGCCTACGGCACATTCACGGTCACCCACGACATCACCCGCTTCACCAAGGCCAGCATCTTCTCGAAGGTGGGCAAGAAGACCGAGCTCTTCGCCCGCTTCTCCACCGTTGCCGGGGAGCGTGGCGCCGCCGACGCCGAGCGGGACATTCGCGGCTTCGCCCTCAAGTTCTACACCGACGAGGGCAACTGGGACCTGGTGGGGAACAACACGCCCGTGTTCTTCCTTCGCGATCCCCTCAAGTTTCCGGACCTCAACCACGCCGTCAAGCGCGACCCGCGAACCAACCTGCGCAGCGCCAGGAACAACTGGGACTTCTGGACCTCCCTGCCCGAGGCCCTGCACCAGGTCACCATCACGATGAGCGAGCGGGGCATCCCCTCCTCCTACCGACACATGCACGGCTTCGGCTCCCACACCTTCAGCTTCATCAACGCGGACAACGAACGCGCCTGGGTGAAGTTCCACTTCCGGACCCAGCAGGGCATCAAGAACCTCAGCGACGAGGAAGCCGCGGCCGTCATCGCAAAGTGCCGGGAGAGTCACCAGCGCGACCTGTACGACAGCATCGAGAAGGGAGATTTCCCCCGCTGGACCATGTACGTCCAGATCATGACCGAGGATGAGGCCCGGCGTTGCCCCTACAACCCCTTCGATCTGACCAAGGTCTGGCTCCACAAGGATTACCCGCTGATCGAGGTCGGCGTTCTCGAGCTCAACCGCAACCCTGAGAACTACTTTGCGGAGGTGGAGCAGTCAGCCTTCAACCCGGCGAGCATCGTTCCCGGCGTCGGGTTCTCGCCCGACAAGATGCTCCAGGGCCGTCTCTTCTCCTACGGCGACGCCCAGCGGTACCGGCTGGGGGTCAACCATCACCTGATCCCCGTCAACCAGCCCCGCTGTCCCGCGCACAGCTACCACCGCGACGGCGCCATGCGCGTCGATGGCAACTTCGGGAGCACTCTGGGCTACGAGCCCAACAGCTACGGCGAGTGGCAGGAGCAGCCGGAGGCCGCCGAGCCAGCCCTCGCACTCGAAGACGCCGCCGCCAACTGGAGCTTCCGCGAGGACGACAACGACTACTTCACCCAGCCTGGAATGCTCTTCCGGATCATGACCCCGAAGCAGCAGGAGGTTCTCTTCGCCAACACCGCCCGCTCCATCGGCGAGGCGCCCCGCCAGATCCAGATCCGCCACATCGGCAGCTGCCTCAAGGCCGATCCCGCTTACGGCAAGGGTATCGCCGACGCCCTGAGAATCCCCCTGAGTGACGTGTCCTGACCGGCACGATTCGTTCACCGCAACCCCGGCGGTGGCGCCCTGCGCCTCCGCCCTTCCTTTGCTCCCGGCGCGGCACATGGAGCTTTCCAGGCGGCACTGTCGTGATACACTATTGTTGTGAACACGAAAGATAGCTCCCGATTCGGCAGTGCGGCCCGGCTCCGGAAACGCGCCGAAGCCCTGGCCGCGTACGAGGCCTGGGACCGGGCGCATCCCGAGCCCATGGACCCCGCCGCGGCCGTGGCCACGGTCGCCTCTCTCTACCGCCTGCTCCCCGAGGAAGCCCGCCGGCGCAAGGACGACCCGGACTTCGAGGGCGTGGGCCGCATGCTCGACGCCCTGGCGCTGCTCGGCCGTAGCCATGGCTGACCTCGAGGCCGTGCTGCCCGATCTTGCCCGCTGTCTCCCCGGCGATGAGTCCTGCCATCGAGCTCGAAGCTCAGAGCTCCAGCTGGATCCTCAGAGCCTCCCGAATCGCCTCCCGGAGGCTTCCATCGTCGATACGCCCGAGCCGGCGCACCAGACGCTTTTTCGACACGGTACGCACCTGGTGCGCCATGGCCACCGACTCGTGGGAGATACCACCCACGCCCCCGGGAATCATCGCCTCGTTGGGGTAGATCCTCCGTCCTTCCTTCCGGGTGGTCAGCGGCACGGCCGTCACCACCGGCAGCACAACGTTGGCCGACTCCCGCGAAACGACGATTACCGGCCGGCGCCCGGCCTGCTCCGATCCCACGACCGGATTCAGATCGACCAGCCACACCGACCACTGGAGGGGCTCGGCCGTCACGCTCCCTCCTCCTGTCCCGCCGCCCGGTCCGCCTCCGCGAAGGCCCCCATGGTCTCCTCCACGTCCTCGAGGAACAGGGGATCCCGAGCGGCCTCCGCGAAGGCCTCCCGCAACCGCTCCTCCCGCAACCTCTCAAGGCGCTCCCGCACCGCCTCGGCGACGAATGCGCTGTACGACGGCGCCGCTCCTTCCCTCACCGCCCCCTCCATGGCGCTGAGCAATTCCTCCGGCAAGGAATAGGTCACCTTCCGGCTTCCCCCATCCGCCATCTCGCACCTCCTGTCATACGAATTTATTGTATATTCTTATGGTAAGATTTGCAATACAATCCTTCCGCTGGCAGTTCCCCGAGGCCGCTCAAGCGGCCGCGCGGGCAGGCGAGACGAGCGTGTCTCGGAAATCATCTGGCGATGTTTGCGCCAGGGGTGCGAGAGAGAGCGGTGAAGGGAATTGGGTGGTGGATGTTCGGGCGAGTGAGAGGAGGGGTTGTGGGG
>JAADFN010000136.1 GCA_013152895.1 Acidobacteriota bacterium
GTTGGCCTCGGCGTCGGCTTGCCCGGATTGAAGGTGGCTGCGCCGTGCCCCGGCCTGCGGCCGGGCCGTCGGCTTGCAGCGATGTTGGGTCACATCGCATCATCTCGATCTTTGGTGGGGGCGGGCGAAGGATAGCCCGCATGCTTCACGGACCCTCGCCCGAAACCGTGGAGGGGTCCGTCAGTGCGGCGTTTCGATCAAGGTGGGGCCACGGCGTGCCCGGGGCGCGGTTTCGGTTCCTCGAAGAACGGGCGGCTGTTTCCCGGCGCTCAGCCTTGACCGGGAGACATGTTGGTCCAGCGGGAAACCAGCTCTTGCCAGCGTCCCTGGGCCTTGAGAATCAGCTCCGCCATCTCGCGGACGGCGCCTGCGCCTCCGGCGGAGCCAAGCACGAGCGCGCACACCGCGGCGACCTCTGGCGTTGCATCCGCCGGGCACACCGCAAGGCCGGCACGCATCAGCAACGGAATGTCTGGAAGATCGTCCCCCATCGCGGCGACCTGGAAGTCCTTTGATCCCGTCACCGATTCGAGACGGTCGAGGTCTTCACCCTTGTTCCGTGAGCCGAGGACGACCATCTCCTCCGGAATACCGAGATCCCGGCATCGAGCCATGACGGCGCCGCCAGATCGCCCCGTGATCACGCCGACGGCGATCCCGCCCTGCTGCAATAGAGAGATACCGAGCCCATCCCGGACGTTGAACTTCTTGAGGAGCTCTCCATCCGGGGAGTAGAGCAGCTCTCCCGCCGTCAGGACTCCATCGACGTCGAGCACGAGCAATCGAACCGGTGTGAGAAGCTGCCGGACGTCGCCGGGAAGATGACTCGGCACGGCTCAGAACCCCTCGAGCACGGCGCTGACGAGCGACCGCGCGAATTCTCCGGAAACCCGGTCGATGGCCTCCAGTTGCCTGTCGAAGTAATCGACTGCGGATACGTCGACCTGGTAGGAGGTTCGCCTGGAAAAGGACGTGTCCTCCCAGAGAACCTTCGGCTTCTTCCCCGTCTGGTCGATCAGCTTCACCGAGGCCACGAGGGTCATCTGGTACTCCGTGGCCCGCCCCTGCTGATCGAAACGCACGGGAGAGATCCCGACCCCCTTGATGATCCCCTCGAGCTTCAGATCCGCGCCCTTCGGAGAGCTGACGATCGTGAACCGGCGTCTGCGGACCCACTCCCGCGTCACGGCCTCGGTCAGGCGCTGGTCCATGTCGGTCCACTTCGTGTGATTCGTGAAAGTTGCGACGTACAGCGTCTTCAGGTTGGCCGGGAGGTAGCTCGACGTCCCGACCAGGTGATACCCGCACCCCGCGCCCATCGCAAGCGTCACACCCGCGAGCGTCAAACCCGTCCACCGCCTCAATAACGTGATCCCCATCATCCCGCCCGAAACGGTACCACGAAAGCCCCCGCCGCGAAAGGAGGCCGTGCCCTCCTCGGGCCGAGCCATCCTGCATCTCTCCCGGCTCCGCTTCCGGTTCCACGATGTGGGCCTCGACCTACCTGTTTTCCCATGCCCCTCGTCCGTGGCGTTGGCGCCTGCATCCGCCTTGGCGGGCCGCGGTACAATCCTCGTGATGTCCGTGCCGCGTGGCTTTCTCGGGTTGGTGATCTGCCTGGTTATCGCGGGGACCCTTTGGGCCTCCCTGTCCAGAGATCCGTGGGATCCTGATGAAACCAGGTACCTCGAGGTGACCCGGGAGATGATTCGATCCGGCAATCCCTTCTTTCTCCGTTTCAACGGCGATGCCTACACGGACAAACCCCCCCTCTTTTTCTGGACGCTGGCCCCGTTCGTGCTGCTCTTCGGTGCGGATTCGGCGTTCGCAGGGATGCTCCCCTCCCTGCTGGCGTGGCTCCTCCTGGGCCTCGCGACGCGGCGCATCGCACGGGCGGGCCGGCTTCCCCTGGGCGTCATTGAATGGGCCCCTCCGATGGTGATGACCGCATTGCTCCCGGCGCTCCTGGCCGGTGGATGCAGGATGGACATGCTCTTCGCCCTGTGGTGCGCCCTCGCCCTTGAGCGGTTGGTGCGTCTCGCGGATCCACGCGAGGCGCCGCGAGCACATCACCTGTACTTCTGGTTGTGGATCGCGCTGGGCATCATGACAAAGGGACCGCTCGCCCTGGTCTTCCCCCTGCTCTCTCTCGTCTTTCTTGGGAGGAACGGTTGGTTCACGTTCAAACGCGTTCTTCGCGGGTGGGGACCGGCGTTGGCGCTCGTCATCGTCGGCGCCTGGTTGGGACCGGCGGCCCTAACGGGCGGAAAAGCCTGGCTCGACACGATTGTCATCCACCAGAGCGCCGGCCGTATTGCATCGTCGTTCGCGCACCAGGCGCCATGGTGGTATCACCTGGCGACGATTCCGTTGACGCTGATGCCGTGGTCGCTCCTCGTTTTGGCCGGCATGATCGCCGCCTTTTCCAGGTTTCAGACGCTCGGCGCCGGCGCCAGGCTCATCGCCGTCTATCCCTTTGCCGGGCTCATCTTCCTCTCCGTGCTGTCCGGGAAAACATTCCTCTATCCCCTGCCGCTCTTCCCTGCGGCCTGCATCGTCGCCGCATGGTGGTTGATTGGCAGTCCGGAGCACACTGCTCAGCGGGTGGTTCTCGGCTTGTCCGGAACGCTTCCCGTCGTCCTCGGCCTCGGGATCATCTTCATCATCGGGCCGATGCCGGACATGGCGCTGGCGCCCTGGCAGAGGCTCTTGGCCGGCGGCGTTCTCGTGCTCCCGGTTCTCGCCTCGATCATGGCCGTGCTGCTCGGGAGAATCAAGGCCGCTACGGCCCTCCTCGCCTTGACGATCCCGCTCTTTGTTTTCGCCGGCCTCCCGCAGATCGTTCCACCGTTCAATCGCCTCCTCTCGCTGAGTCCCTTTGCGGCGCCGTACGCGGCGGCCGACACGGCGCCGTCCAAGCCCGGTCTTGCGTACGGCAGGTTCGAGCCTGGTTTCGTGCTGTACAGCGATCGACCCTTCACGGTTCTCAAAACCGTGCCCCAGCTCGCCGACGCCCTCGCATCGGGACGGGCGGTGGCGATCAACATCAAGACGGCTCACCGGATCCAGAGGGAAACCGGGCTCCGCTGGGCAGTGGCGGCCGTGGTCCCGTACCGCCACACGAAGATCCTGATCATCAGGCGGCACTCCGAGCCGATGTAACTTTTCCGGTTTTATTGCGTATCAACACATACGGATCGACATCCGTAAAAGCACATGAGCGGGACGGAAGAAGCCCGTAGTTTTCGACAACCTCCTCCTTCCTCAGGCCCCCCACGGGGCCGCCTTTTTGCCCCTCTCGACCCACAAGAGTTGACGGCCAACGGGGAATCTCGCGTATGTCACTGTCATCGCACGTCGTACTGAGACCGCCCTCCCTTGATAGTCCGCATTACGTGCTGGGCCGAAAAGTCCCTTCCCCCACCCAGGCAGGCGAGACGCCCACCCCTACCAAAGATCAAGATGATACGGCAACCCAACATCGCTGCAAGCCGACGGCCCGGCCGCAGGCCGGGGCACGGCGCCGAGCCACCTTCAATCCGGGCAAGCCGACGCCGAGGCAAAGCCGGGGCACGGCGCGCAGTCCCCCAGCGAGGCGACGCTGAGGCGAAGCCGAAGCAC
>JAADFN010000137.1 GCA_013152895.1 Acidobacteriota bacterium
TCGGGGTGCGCGTCCTGAATCTCCGTGGACACGCGCCCAGCAGCCTCCCCTATGATTTCAACGAGTTTCGTGAGCGCGAGGGCAAATGTCCGGTCGGCGTCAAGGTCCTGAGCCGAGCGTCCGGCCGCAAGCGCGATTGCCTCCTCGGCATGATCGAGCATGTGAAGCACCGCTACATAAGGATCATGCCGCGTCATACAGAGGCTCCGCCTCGTGCACTACCTCTTCGCGGAAGTAGCGACTCAAGGATGCTGGCGTATGCAGGTCCACCGGCCGACCGAAGATTTCTGAAAGCTCATCCTGAATGGCGATGAAGCCAAACCCCGGGGCAGCGCCGGGTTCGAACTCCACCAAGATGTCGATATCGCTCTGTGGGCCAAAATCGTTCCGGAGAATCGAGCCGAACAGTGCCAATCGCTGGATCCGATGCCGCACAGATCCGCGATGGCCTCACTCGAGATCCAAATTCCGTGAAACTCCATGGCTCGCCCGATCCTCCATGACCATTCTATCGCTTTTTGCCGGAGGTCGGTTGCACGGCAGGAGCAACGAAGATCTTTACCGACGGGCGCCTTCACGGTCTCGCGACGAAAGCCCATGAGATATGCGGGCTCGAAGGTCATCATCATCTACGGCTCGGCCGACCAGATCGGGGTGACCATCGACCAGTCGGCGAGATTGAGAAGCGTGCCGCGGAGTCTTCTCGGTTCACTCCAAGGGGAGGGACGGCACGTCGAACCACGGCACGAGCCGGACGGGACCCCGCCGCTCGGCCGTTGTTCCGCCGTATACGACGAACCGATCCAACTCGAGATGGGCCAGCTCGGCCGGCAGCTTGTCGGGCAACCGTTCGAGAGGCCGGAAGAAATCCGAGGCGCTCGTTTGCCCGGACTTGATCTCCACGGCGACGAGCCGCTCGCCTGTTCGCAACAGCAAGTCGATCTCGAAGCCCTTCCGGTCACGGAGGAAGTAAAGGCCTGGCTCGAGCCCGCGATGGAGCCGCGCCTTGAGGGTCTCCGCCACTACCCAGTTTTCGAAGATTGCACCTCTCAGGGGGTGGCGGGCAAGCTGCCTGGGCTCGGTGATGCCAAGCAGAGCGCAGACCAGGCCGGTGTCGAAAAAATAGAGCTTCGGGGTCTTGACCACGCGGGTCGACAGGCTCGTCGCGAAGGGCCGCAAGCGCCAGGCGATGAGCCCGGCTTCCAGCACTGAGAGCCACGCCCTCGCCGTGTTGTGGGAGACGCCCACGTCAGCGCCGAGCTGAGAGAGGTTGAGAAGCTGTCCGGCGCGGCTTGCGGCGAGCTCGAGAAAAAGCTGGAACGCCGTCAGATCGGCGACGCGCAGTAGCTGCCGCACGTCGCGTTCAAGGTAGGTCGTGATGTAGGCGCGGAACCAATCGCCCGGAGGAACGCGCCGATCGAAGACGGCCGGGAACGCGCCCATCCAAACCGTCTTCCAAACGTCCGACGGTGGTTCCGGGAAGCGAAGGAGCTCGTCGTAGGAGCATGGTAAGAGGCGGGCCACCGAGGTTCGACCGGCCAGCGACTGTGAGATCGAACCGAGCAACGCCAGGTCGGCCGAGCCGGTCAGGACGAAGCGCCCGGGGGACGGCGCCTCGTCAACCACCACTTGCAGGTACGAGAAGAGCTCCGGAACCCGCTGGACCTCGTCGAACACAGCCGGCCCGGGGTACTGCTCGAGAAAACCCCGAGGGTCGCGCTCGGCGAACGCCCGAAGGTCCGGAGCTTCGAGGGATACGTACTCGTGCTCGGGGAACGCGGCGCGGCAAAGCGTGCTCTTGCCAGCTTGGCGGGGACCGGTGAGCGTGACCACCGGAAACGAGCGCGCATGACGGTGCAGCACGGGCTCCAGGTTTCGCGTGATCATGGGTTGATGGTAGCAGATACGGTGCTGATTGGCAATCACACTTACAGATAGCACCATATCATCAAGGACGCTCGTCGTGCGGCAGTCATGGCAGAAGGGAACCCTCCGCCCAGCGTTTTTTGTCTTGGCTCTTCAATCTTCTCTTTGCCGGCCAACGACGAGCGCCGTCGGCACATTCCGAGAGCTCGACAACTTCAAGCTTTTGAACAGATGGCGGTTCCTTGGTATCCTGTGAGTATGAGAATGAACGACGCGATCTCGCACGATCGTCGGCAGGAAACCCCGGAGGCGAAAGCACGCTGGTTCCGGTCGCTCCCGATCGAAGACCGGATGGAAATGCTGTGCTGGTTTACCGATCTTGCGTTATCCGTTAACCCCGCGTTGCAGGAGCGCAAACATGCTGAATCGATTACAGGACGTATTCAGATCATTTCAGCAACATGACGTAAAGTACGTCGTGATTGGCGGAATCGCGTCAGTCCTCTATGGTGTTCCCCGAGCCACTTTCGATCTCGATATTCTCATTGAAGCCTCCATCGAGAACGCTGAACGTCTGCTCCACGCTCTTTCTGACGCCGGCATGGGAACGGCATCGCTGATCGCCGCCAAAGATCTTTTGGCCAACGAGATCACCATCTTCAAGGATCGCGTGCGCGTGGACGTACAGACCACGACCCCTGGCCTCCGTTTTGCCGACGGATGGGCACGCCGGAACGTTATGACGTATCAGGGTCAGGACTTCTTCGTCGTATCCAAGGAGGACCTGATCCGTTCCAAACGTGCCGCGGGGAGACCTGTCGATCGGGAGGACGTCCGTCTTCTGGAGCTCACGGGATCTGACGGCTCGGATGAGGAGAGCCCGAGGGGCGATTGACCGTGAGCGAACGATTCACACGATGTAGGCGATGGCGAAGCCGATCTGGGCGGTCATCATCATCAGGTACATGTGGGTCCAGGAGGGGTGGTTCTCGACGGTGGCGAGGGCGTGGGGGTCGCGGCTCATCAGGCGGATGGTGGCAATGCCCCAGCCGAACAGAAGAATGCCGAGGACGACGAGGACGGCACCGTTGCCGGTGAGGATCGGATGGGCCGGGTTGCCGGGATCGCGGAGGAGGGCACCGAGAGGCATGAGCAGCCACGGGAGGATGAACGAGGGCGCCATCAGGTGAATCGCCCGGCGGGGCCCGTAGATGATCGGCAGCGTTCGGCATCCGCCGCGCGCGTCGCCGTCCATGTCGGAGAAGTCCTTGGTCGATGAGGCGCCGAGGAGGAAGAGGCCGAAGATCGAGCCGATCCACCACGGCTCGGCCGACCAGACCGGGGCGACCATCGACCAGCCGGCGACCTTGAGCAGCGTGCCGCGGGGGATCGCGATCGTCAGGTTCGCCAGCCATCCGAGGCGCTTGGTGCGCCCGAACGCGGGCAGGGAGTAGACCAGGGTGAACAGCATCCCGGCGGCGTAGATGAAGAAGCAGATGTGGGCGGCGAGCGGGGCGTGGAGCTTGGCGCCCCAGGTGTCGTACGGGTACGGGACGACGAGCCATGTCGGCAGGAGCGCGAGGAGGTAGCCGGCGACGGTCACGAGCCACGCCTCGCCGGGACTGACGCGGCCGGCGGGAAGGGCGCGCCCGGGCTTGTTGACGCGGTCGATCTCCAGGTCGGCGATCTGGTTGAGGATGTTGGATGCCGCGTTCATCAGCGAGGCGCAGGCCGAGCCGAGGATGACGGTCAGAACGACGGTCCACGTCAACCGGTGGAACGGGTCGGGGTTGTGGACGGAGCCGAACGCGCAGATCGCGCCTGAAATGATGCCCAGCAGGGGCGGGAGCAGGGTGAACGGCCGTGCCATCGACTCGAGATCGCGGAGCTTCATCGCCGAGAGTGTACCGCAGGAGCACGTGCCGCGTAGCCGGCTTGCCAGTTGCGGCTCCTGTCTGTACGCCCCCGGGGAGGCTCGACGCGGCACGCGCTCCTCGTGATGCGCTGCGCGCATCTTGGCTCCGCCTCGTCCCGTGGCGGAGCATGCTGGAACGCGAGAGCCACTGTTTGGTCGAAACGCCACAC
>JAADFN010000138.1 GCA_013152895.1 Acidobacteriota bacterium
GCCAAGCCGTCTGCGCTCGGTCCCCCGGCACCTCCCGGGCGGGATTGCCCCTCGCCTCGTTGCGGACCGTCCCCGCGCAACCCGCAGAACCAGTCGCTCGGAGTGTCGGGGCGTGGGCGGTGGGGATGCTGCGGCTCGGCGTGCCTCGGCTTTGCCTCGGCGTCGCCTCGCTTGGGGACTGCGCGCCGTGCCTCGGCCTTTGGCCTCGGCGTCGGCTTGCTTGGCGGGAAGTTCGCGTCGTCTCGGCCGGCGGCTGAGGCTCTGGCTCGCTTGGAGTGACGTTGGCTCGCTCGGGTTTGAGGGGTGTGGTGACGGGCATCTATGGCCGGTTCTGGGGTATTGGGCTGGTTTCTCGTTGCACGTTTTACCCGCATATCTCGCGGGGTTCCGTTGCGAGAGAGTGAAGGTGACTGTCGGTGTGGTGTTTCGACCAATGTGGGGGCACGGTGAGCCCGTCATGTCTCCGGTGCCGGCGTGAGAAACGTTGCAATGGAAGTATCCACGCTCGCAGCAGGAGGTGTGAGATATGCGTGACGTGTCCGGGGCGGGCGTGATCGCGACACGCCGGCGCGAGGGGCCGTGCACGCCGGTGCCAGCCCGGCCTCTTTTCACGGAGCCGGGGGGGCGAGCGGATACTCCGGAACACGTGCGAAGGTGATGATGGCACCGGGGACGAGGCCGTGCGCCTTCGCCGTGCCGGCGGCAACCTCGAGCACGGCCCGGCTCGGCCCCGTGGGACGGTACAGCGGGCAGGGCTCCGCAGCGCAGGGGGGGACGTCGACGGCGGCCGAAACGACCCGTCCCGCGTCGTCGAGGAAGATGATGTCCAATGGAATCAGGGTGTTTTTCATCCAGAAGCTCGGAATGCCGTCGGTTTTGAACAGGAACAGCATGCCACGATCATGGCTCAAGAAGGGACGGAACATCAGCCCTTTCTGATGTTCCTCGGGGGTGATCGCCAGCTCGAGCGTTATCCGCGCCCCGTCGGGCAGCGTGGCCGTGGGCAGGTGTTCGAGTGGGGTGTCCCGGATGGCGGTGCGGTGGTGAGAACGTTCCGCGGGCGGTGTTCCGCATCCCGCCGGAATGAGCGTCAACGTGCAGATCGCCGTGATGAGCATCCATCGAGCCGTCATGAATCTGTGTCCTCCTCGTGAATCAACCCCAGTTTGTCAGCGTAGTACCGGAACGACCGGTACGGCATTCTCAGAAGATCGGCCGCCCGCTTTTGCCGGCCCCCCGTCCGTTCAAGGGCCTGCTGGATGAATGACCGCCTCAGGCCCGTCAGGTATTCCTCGAGATCGAGGCCGTCTTCCGGAAGAGCCGTCCGGTTTGTTCTCAGGTTGTCCGGCTGGCCCCGCAACGATTCGGGCAGGCTCCCGGAGGTGATGATATCCGATGCTTCCAGCGCCACGGTACGCTCGATCACGTTTTCGAGCTCCCGGATATTGCCGGGCCAGTGGTATGCCTGGAGCACGCCTATGGCGTCGGTTGTCAGCCGCTTGGCCGCCACGCCGAACCTCGCACAGCTCTGCCTGACGAAGTGGCGGGCGAGCGCGGGAATGTCCGCTTGCCGCTCCCTGAGGGGCGGCAGGTGCAGGTGGATGACGTTGAGCCGGTAGAAGAGGTCTTCACGGAAGCGGCCCTGGGCCACGGCCTCTTTGAGATCCCGGTTGGTCGCCGCCAGCACCCGCACGTCGACGTCGTGCTCACTGGTGCCCCCAACGGGCCGGACGCGGTGCTCCGCCAAAACACGCAGGAGCTTGACCTGCATCAACATCGAGAGCTCGGCGATCTCATCGAGAAAAATGCTGCCGCTGTGCGCCTTTGTAATCAGGCCCGCATTGTCTCGGATAGCGCCCGTGAACGATCCCTTGACGTGTCCGAACAGCTCTGATTCCAGGAGGCCTTCCGGAAGAGCGCCGCAGTTGACCGTGACGAACGGCGCCGCGGAACGCGGCGAGAGCGTGTGAATGGCGCGCGCCAGGAGCTCCTTGCCGGTACCGCTCTCACCGGTGAGCAGGACGGTGGATGGCGTGGCCGCGATACGGGGCACGAGATCGAGAATCTCGCGAATTGCCGGGCTTTCGCCGATGAACTCGGAAATGCCTGATCTCGGCTGTTCAGCCGTTGCGGTGGCCATCTGCTTGGCAACGATGAGCTTGAGCTCTTCAACGTCGAACGGCTTGGAAAGGTACTCGGCCGCGCCCGCCCGCAGGGACTCGAGGGCGTGCTGGGGCGTGGTGTGGGCCGTGATGATGATGAAGCGGGACCGGATGTGGCGGCGCCGGGCCTCCTCGAGAACCTCGAGGCCGGTCCCATCGGGAAGCTTGAGATCACAAATAACCACGGGATACGACTTGGCCTGCAGCCTCTCGAGCGCCGACGTGACGTCTTCGGCCGTATCGACCGGGTAACCTTCCTCCTCCAGGAGGATGCCGAGAAACTCCCGGATCGACTGCTCATCGTCGACAACGAGTACTTTGCCTTTGCTCATCACATGCGCCCCGCATAGGGTAATACAACCGTCACTGTCGTTCCGTGCCCGGGGCGACTTTCGATCTCGACCGTGCCGTCGTGCTCGTTGATGAGCGTGTAGACGAGTGCAAGCCCCAGGCCGGTCCCGTGGGGTCGCGTGGTGACGAACGGCTCGAACGCCTTGGCCTTGAGAGCTTCGTCCATCCCCTCGCCGGTGTCGGTCCAGCGGAGGATCGCGGACTCTTTCCTACGAACCGCGGAAATCTCAAGGCGTCCACCGTTGGGCATCGCCTGGAGGGCGTTCTGCGACAGGTTCCAGAAGACCTGGCGCAGGAGATCCGGATCGGCCGAGACGTGGAGAGGGTCTTCGGCGGTCAGGGAAACCTCGCAACGTTCGGAGGCGCCGTTGGCGCCCTTCAGGAGGGCTACATGGTCTTTGAGGAGCTCCGCTACGTCCACCATCCGCCGGTTGAGCTGGTGCGGCCGGGCGGAATTGAGGAAGCTGTCGATGGTCTTTGAAAGCCTCTTCGACTCGTCGATGACGATCTTGAGAAGCCGTCGTGTCGTGAGATCCATTCCGTTCTTGCTGGCGAGCATCTGTGCCGAGCCGGAAATCGACGCAAGGGGGTTCTTGATTTCGTGCGCCACCCGGACCGTCATCTCTCCCAGCGCGGCCATTCGGTCCTTCAGACGTTCACGCCGCCTGACGCGTTCGATCTCGGAAAGGTCCTGGAAGCTGACGATATAGCCGACCCTGGTGCCCGAATCGTCGTTCAGGGGACCGATGGAAAGTCCAAGATGAATGTTCGATTCCACCAGGAGCGCCTCCAGCCGGTGTTGGACAAGCGGCGCACCGGGTTGCAAGATCGTGTGCCAGTTGATGCCTTTGAGAGGAACGGCTTCCGCAATGTGCCGGCCGACCATGGACGACGGTTCCGGAATGTGCAGGATCTTGGCCGCGCTTGGGTTGAGGTACAGGACCCGTGCTTCGAGGTCGGCGGCGATGAGCCCGGATCCGATCGACTGCACCACGTGGTGGGCCAGGGCGGCGAATTGCCGGGCCCGTTCCTGTTGTTCCTGGAGCCTGGTCGAGGTTGTCCGGAGTGATTCGCCGAGGTGTGAAACCAGCGCCGCGACGAGCATGAAGCCGACAACGTGGATGAGGAGCTGCAAGAGGATATGCGAGGTTGGGAGCGGATACCTTTCTCCGGACAGGTTCGGCGGCAGGGGAATGAGGCGGAAGACCATGACGTCGACGAGAATTCCGTAGACGATCGCGGAGAGCCCGGCAAAGAGGAAACCGCCCCCACGAAGGATGATGGCTGCAACGATGATGACGGTCAGGTACAGGAACGAGAACGGCGAATACAGGCCACCGGTGACGTAGACAAACCCGGTGATGATCCCGATATCCCCGACGAGCTGAGCCACCATCTGGACTTTCGGTGAGAGCCGGGTGACCAGGAGAAGGAGGAAGACGAGCGAGAGGGCGAAGGTCAGCAAGACCAGGATGTAGAGACCGTTCAAGGGAAGGATCGTGCTCGTCGCGGCTTGAATGATCAGCGCGCCGAAAAAGAGCGTGGTCGCGACGATGAGCCGGACGCTCAAAAGCCAGATCAACGATCGGCGCGACGGCAAAAACATGGGCGGGGGTGATCCCCCGCCCACGATGTTTTGAGGGGCTGACGCGTTCTTTGGCATTACCCGATCTTGCTGAGGATCGTAAACATCGGCATGTACATGGCGATCACGATGGTGCCGATGACGATTCCAAGAAAGAAGATGATGAGCGGTTCGATCAACTTCATCAGACCATCCACGGCCGCATCGACCTCGTCCTCGTAAAAGTCGGCGATCTTGCTGAGCATCGTGTCCATGGCGCCGGTCTGCTCGCCGACTCCGACCATTTGACACACCATCGGTGGGAATTGCCCGCTTCGCGTGAGCGGTTCCGCGACAGTCTTCCCCTCTTCCACCGCCTTGCGGACCCCCATGATGGCTTCCTCGATGATCGCGTTGCCCGAGGTTCGAGCGGTGATATCCAGCGACTCGAGAATCGGAACGCCGGAGTTCAAAAGCGTGCCAAGCGTCCTGCAGAACCTCGACACGGCGATCTTTCTCATGATCGGGCCAAGGATGGGCAACCGGAGGACGAGGCCGTCGATCTGGTACCGTCCCGCATCTGTTCTGTAGTACTGGCGGATGGCGAAGAACGCTGCAATCACAACGAGGAAGATCAACCACCAGAAACGGCCGATGAAATCCGAAAGCGAAACCACCCACTGGGTGAGAAACGGAAGCTCGGCGCCCAAACCTTCGAACAGCGAGGAGAAGACGGGGATGACCTTCCACAGGATAACGTACACGACGATAACTGCGATCGACACCACGGAAACCGGGTAGATCATCGCCGACCGTACCTGTGTTCTGAGCTTGACAGCCTTTTCGATGTAGATCGAGAGCCGCTGGAGAATCGTGTCGAGAATACCGCCGGCCTCGCCGGCGGCGACCATGTTGACGTACAGATCATCAAACGCCTGGGGATGCTTGCGCATGGCTTCGGCCAACGACGATCCGGATTCCACGTCTTCACGGATTTGGAAGAGGACCTTCTGGAAAGATTTGTTCTCCTGCTGTTGGCTGAGAATATCGAGACACTGCACCAACGGAAGACCGGCGTCGATCATGACCGAGAACTGCCGGGTGAAGATGGCGATATCCTTGCTCTTGATCCCGCCGCCGAGGCGCGGCAGGGCGATCTCCTTCCCCTTTTCCTTCACCGTTGTGACGACGATCTGTTGCCGCCTCAGCGCCGCGATGACAGCGTCCTTGCTGTCTGCGACGAGGACTCCCGACTGTGCGTGTCCGTTGCGATCTCGCCCCTTCCATTCGAAGTTCGCCATCATGGCCTCCTTGTCTCGCGGCCCCCCGAATTGCCGGTGGGAGCGCCGATCCCACGATTGATCATGTCCTGAAGCTCATCTTGCCGCGAGCTTGTGGCAATTGCAACCTGGAGGCTGATCAACCGCCGGTGATACAGCGATGCCAGGGATTGGTTGAAGGTCTGCATCCCGTGCCTGAGCTGCCCGGTCTGCATCATGGAGTAGATCTGGTGAATCTTGTCCTCGCGAATGAGGTTGCGGATCGCCGAGCTCGGGATGAGGATCTCCGTCGCCAGGACGCGGCCCTTTCCCGACGCCCGGGGCAGCAGCGTTTGGCAGATGATGCCCTCGAGAACGAAGCTCAGCTGGGCCCGGATCTGCGATTGCTGGTGCTCGGGGAAGACGTCCACGATACGGGTGATCGTCTGTGGCGCCGAGTTCGTGTGCAACGTCGCGAACGTCAGGTGGCCGGTCTCCGCGATGCGAAGCGCGGATTCGATCGTCTCGAGGTCGCGCATCTCGCCGATGAGAACGACGTCTGGATCCTCGCGCAGGACGGACCGCAGGGCGTTGGCGTAGGACAGGGTATCGGCGTGAAGCTCCCGCTGGTTGACGATCGCCTTCTTGTGGGAGTGGAGGTACTCCACGGGATCTTCGATCGTCACGATGTGGACCGGCCGCTCCCGGTTGACCTTGTCGATCATCGCCGCCAGCGTCGTCGACTTTCCCGACCCTGTTGGCCCCGTCACGAGCACGAGGCCCCGGGGTTTCTCACACAGGGATTCCACGATCGTGGGGAGCCCGAGCTCGCGGAATCCAAGAATCTCGTACGGAATCCTCCTGAAAGCGCCCCCGACCGCCCCCCGTTGCATGAAGATGTTCGCCCGGAACCGGGCGAGCCCCTTGATACCGAAGGAAAGATCGAGCTCGAGCGTTTCCTCGAACCGGTGTTTCTGCGCGTCCGTCAGGATGGAGTAGGCGAGCCTCTTCGTTTCCACGGCGGTCAGGGGCGGGAGGTTGAGCGGCGTCAAGAGCCCATCGATCCGGATGACCGGTGGCGAGTTCGTCGTGATATGGAGGTCGGTACCACCCCGCTCAACCATCGTCTTCAAAAGTTGGTGCAAACTGGCTGCCATGCTGACCCCCTTGACCGTGCTTTACAGGACCGACTCGCGGACGACCTCTTCGATCGTTGTGACACCCTCCTTGATCTTCTGGAGACCGGATTGCCGGAGGGTGATCATGCCTTCTTCCACCGTCTTACGCCGAAGCTCGACGGCCGAGGCGCCCGACAGGATGAGCTCGCGGATGTCGTCCGTGACTTTCATGACCTCGAACAAGCCTACGCGTCCCTTGTATCCCGTGTTGTTGCAGACGTCACACCCCCTGCCGCGATAGATCTCGATCTCGGTCGCTTCCGCCTCGGAAAAACCGACATTGAGGAGCGCCTGCACGGGCACGTCGTCGGGCTCCTTGCACTTCGAACAGATCCTCCGGACGAGCCGCTGGGCGCAGATCAGGTTGACCGACGTTGCCACGAGGAAGGGCTCGATTCCCATGTTCATCAGCCGGTTGATCGTCGATGGCGCATCGTTCGTATGGAGAGTGGAGAGGACGAGGTGACCCGTCAGGGCCGCCTTGATCGCGATCTCCGCCGTTTCAAAGTCCCGGATCTCACCAACCAGGACAATGTTCGGATCCTGGCGGAGAAAGGAACGCAGGGCGGCAGCAAAGTTGAGGCCGATCGACTCCTTCATCTGGACCTGGTTCACACCGGGCAGCTGAAACTCCACGGGGTCCTCGGCCGTCATGATGTTGACCTCGGTCGTGTTGATTCTCGAGATCGCCGAGTACAGGGTGTTCGTCTTTCCCGATCCAGTCGGCCCCGTGACGAGGACCATGCCGTACGGTCTGAAGATGGCCTCCTCGAATTTCTTCAAGCTTGGTTTTTCAAACCCCAGCTTGGTCATGTCCAGCTGGAGGTTTTCCTTGTCGAGGAGCCGCAGCACGACCTTCTCACCGTGCAACGTTGGAATCGTCGAGACACGGAAATCGAGCTCTTTGCGTTTCCCGGCCAGCTTCATCTTGAGCTTGATCCGGCCGTCCTGGGGGAGGCGCTTTTCGGCGATGTCCAGCTTGGACAAGATCTTGATGCGGGAGGTGATGGCCTCCTTGAGCTTCATCGGCGGGTTCATGATCTCGTAGAGGAGGCCGTCGATACGGAACCGGACGCGGTACGAATGCTCGTACGGTTCAAGGTGGATATCCGAAGCGCCACGTTTGATCGCGTCAGTCAAGATCAAGTTCACGAGCCGGACCACGGGCGCCTCTTCTGCCCCCGCTTCGAGGGTTGCCACATCGAGCTCTTCTTCTTCTTCCAGGACCTCGAGGGCGGCTGCTTCCTCGACGGTCGACAGGTCGTCCATGACCTTCTTGAGCTCGATCGAGTGGGTTGTGCCGTAGTACCTGTCGATGGCTTCCCGCAGCGCCCCCTCCGACGCGACGACCGGTTCCACCCGGTACCCCGTAATGAACGTGATGTCGTCCATGGCGAACACGTTGGTTGGATCGTTCATCGCCACGGTGAGGGTGGCCCCCGTTTTGGAGACTGGGATGAACTGGTACTTCCGGACAACGTCAGCTGGTATCAGGCGAATGATCGATTCGTCGATCTCGAAGTTTCTCAGGTTGATCGACGGAACACCGTACTGTTGCGACAGGCAGTCGAGGATGTCGTCTTCAGTGCAGTACCCGAGGCGAATCAGATGCTCTCCGATTCGACCCCCGGTATTCTTCTGTGCTTCGAGCACTTTGTCGAGCTGTTCCTGCGTGATGACATTCGCCTTGAGCAGGAGTTCGCCAAGCTGAGCAGCCATTCTTTACCCTTCCATTTCTTCCGCCGGCGTTGCCGCTACATTGTAGCATCAGACGACTTTCAACCTCCTGACGGCGGCAAGAATCTCCGCGGATGTTGGGGGCGCCCCGCGGCCGACCCACGCCGAGCCGTTCGTGCTCTGGGCATCGCCGGGTACGGTCGAGACGATTTCGACCGCGGCTCCGAGCGGCCGATTTCGTTGCGGATCGGTCGCGGTGAAGACGCCGACCGTCGGCGTTTTGAGGCTCGCCGCGAGGTGGATCGGACCGGTGTCGCCGCCGATGACCAGCCGGGCTCCGGCTGCCAACCGGGCGAGATCCTTGAGCGTTGTTGGCGGTGCGATCCGTGCTCCGGGGCCGACCCGGCCTGCAACGTCTCCGGCAAGATCCTTCTCCCCGGGGCCCCAGCCGATGAGAACCTGTAACCCGCGACCGACCAGCTCTTTGGCAACTTCCGCCAGGATTGATGCGGGGATACCTTTTGCGGGGTTTCCTGCGGTCGGGAAAATCAACGCATACGTCCCGGGCGCTGGCACGGCATGCGCCGCCTCGTGCGAAGAGGAAAGCAACCACCTGCCATCCGGGGCCGGGGGCTCGTCGGGGGGCGCGACCTGGAGACACTTCAGGAACTCGAGGTTTGTGCAGATGACGTGCGAGCTCGTGGCGGTGACGCGGATCTTTTCACTGTATGCAAGGCCGGCCAGGGCTTCCCTGCGCCACGGGCGGGCCAACCCCACGCGCCGGGACGCGCCCGAGAGAAAGGTCATGAAGGCCGATTTTGCAACGCCCTGCGGATCGATGCACAGCTCGGGGCCGAGAGTTGCAAGCCTCTGCCGGATGGCGCGGATCTCGCGAAGCGTGCGCGGAGACCACGGCCGGCGACGCCATCGCCTGGTATTGACCGTGATCGTGGCATCCACCGCTGGATGGCCGTCGACAAGCGGCGCGAGGCGCTCCTCAACGACCCACGCAAGGCGCAGGGAAGGCATGGCGTTCTTCAAGGAAACGGCGAGCGGCCACGTATGAACGATGTCTCCGAGCGCGGAAAGCCTGACGAGGACGACCCACATAGCGGGAGATTGTACATCCGACGGGCGGGCTCTTCGTTGCGCCCCTGTCGGAAGTCAAGATCTGGCTGGGAATGCGGGCGAACCGGCACGCGGAGGAAGCCACGGGTTTCAAGGTTTTCACCTCCCGCTGCAGATGCGGCGGATCGCGGCGGTGTCGCGCTGGTTCGTGGGATCACGCGGGGAAGCGTTTCCGGATGATGCTGATGACGTCGGTCGTCGAGTGCTCTTTCGGATCGCCGCAGATGACGGTCTGGCCGCCGTACGCCGCGACCACCTCGCGCTCCGGTACCGTTTCGCTCGTGTAGTCGGTTCCCTTCGCATGGATATCCGGATGCAGACGCTCGAGCACCGGGCCGACCGTCGGCGTGTCGAACAGGACGATGCGGTCGACCATCCTGAGATACGAGAGTATTTCCACGCGTTCTGCCTGTGGGACGATCGGCCGGGAAGGGCCCTTGGACCCCCGGACCGACAGGTCCGAATTGACGGCGACGATCAACCGGTCCCCGAGCTGGGCCGCGGCTGCCAGGTACCGCACATGCCCGGCGTGCAGCAGATCGAAGGCGCCATTTGCCAGGACGATGGTCAGGCGCCTGCGGCGCCACTCGGCACACTCCGAGGCCAGCGTGTCGAGGGGCAGAATCGGCGCCGGCTGTTTCATCGGGCGCGCGGGGGATACGACGGCCCCACGAGAGCCCGGAGGAGCTCATCCCTGGACACGGTGGCGGTTCCGAGCTTCATCACGACAAGACCTCCGGCGATGTTGGCCAGCATGGCGGCTTCGTGTGGCGTTCCACCCGCAGCGAGCGCTGCCGTCAGGACGGCCAGTACGGTGTCGCCGGCGCCGGTGACGTCGGCAACCTCGTCGGTTCCAAAAACGGGAATCTGAGCGCTGCGGGGTCCCTCCAAGGCCAATGTCATCCCCTTGTTCCCGCGGGTCACGAGGACGAAGCGCGCATGGAGCCGGTTGCGAAGCTCTTCCCCGGCTGCGGCGATCTCCGCGTCTGATTGGAGCCGCTGTCCAGTCCAGGCCTCAAGCTCCTGGAGATTTGGGGTCGCTGCATCGATTCCGTCAAACGATCCCAGACGGAACCTGGAATCGAGTGTGATCCACCGGGGAGTGGCCCCGCGCTGACGAATGCGAGCGGTCACGTCTGGCGACACGGCCCCGTACCCGTAGTCGGAGATGGCAAGAGCCTGGGCGTTTCCACAGGCGTCGAAGAGCGCTTCTTCGAGCGTACGGCTCCACGTGCCATCGCTGGAGAGCGTGTCCTCGATGTCGTACCGTGCCATCTGGTGCTTCAACGAGGATGCGCCGCCTCCGAGGATGCGAACCTTCGTCGGCGTGCGGAAACCGGGTACGGAGACGAGGCGGCTCGTGTCGATGTTCCTGGACCGGAGAAGATCCGTGAGCGCCCGCCCGTTCTCGTCGGCCCCGATGGGCGCCACCGGAACGACATCGACATCGAGCGCAGCCAGGTTGGCAAGGGCATTTGCGCCGCCGCCGGGGATGTCCCGTTGCCCCTCGTACCTCAGGATGATGACGGGCGCCTCCCGAGAAATCCGCTTCGGGGTTCCGAGGATGAAGCGATCGAGCACGAGGTCTCCGTACAGAACGACCCGGGCGGACCCCATTCGTTCAACGAGAGCAACGAGAGCGCCACGGTCTTCCATCAGCGCCAGTGTAACGCACGCTGGCCACCCGTGGCATGTATACTGACGGTTGTGGCGGAATATCGGAAGGCCCCGTTGTTGCGGTGGGATGGTTTCCACCTCGTGGCCGACCTCGAGCAGGTCGAGGCCGTGCTTCGTGAGAAGGCGGGGGCGATCGGGTACGTTGAGGGGATCCGTCTGACCGGGGCGGGAGATGCCATCGATATTACCGTCGTCGTCGCATGGAAAGCGATTCGCGCCAGGGTTGCGATGACGATCGGCGAAATACGCCTCAAGCGGAGATTTCTCGGGTTTCAAATCCGGCGGCTCCGGGTTTTCGGCGGTCTCCGGATTCCGAAGTTTGTCGTCGAGTCGATTCTCGGCTCTCTTGAAAAGGGCCCGATCACCGTCGTGCGCGGCTCGGGGATCGTCGTCGTCGATATGAGGGAATGGATTCCAGCTGAGGCCGACGTTTCGATCGTCACCGTGCAGGCGACGCGGAAAAGTCTCCACCTGTGGTTCGGTCCGGGCGGGTTGGAGAAGCTGCCGGGACGGAATCCGAAGCTGCCGGGACAAACGGCGGGGGCTCTGGCATCCGGGGCGAAGCGAGCGGGTTGACAGAGCAGGGTCAGTTGGGTAAAGTCTTGCTCCCTTGCGTCCGCAGGGGGTTGTGTATCGAGGGCGAGAGTGAGGATGATATGCGAACGTACATGCCAAAAGCCGATGAGATTCAAAGAGACTGGGTCGTTGTCGATGCTTCGAACCAGGTTCTCGGCCGGCTGGCCACCGAGGTGGCCCGTCTTCTGAGAGGAAAACACAAGCCCACCTTCACTCCACATGCAGACGTTGGAGATTTCGTGGTGGTCGTCAACGCAGAGAAGATCAAGCTCACGGGCCGAAAGCTCGATGAGAAGATTTATTATCGCCATTCCAGATATCCTGGGAGTCTCCGGAAGGAAACGGCGCGGGAAATGCTGGAGAAGCATCCCGAACGGGTGATTCGCGCCGCCGTCTGGGGTATGCTTCCGAAGAATCGCTTGGGACGCCGCTTGCTGCGGAAGTTGAAGGTGTACGCCGGTCCGGAACATCCGCATCAGGCACAGCAGCCGAAGCAGCACACGTTGACGGCGTAAAGAGGGGGAAAACGTGGCAGAGATCCAGTATTACGGCACCGGACGGCGGAAGACGTCGGTGGCACGCGTCTACCTGCGTCCGGGTACCGGGAAGATCATGGTCAATCGCCGTGATTTCGAGGAGTTTTTTCCAAACCGGGTTCTCAAGATGGTGATTCGGCAGCCTCTCCTCCTGACGGAGACCGCCGACAAGTTCGACATTCTCGTCAACGTTCAGGGTGGTGGCTCTGCTGGCCAGGCGGGAGCGATTCGACATGGAATTTCGCGCGCTTTGCTGGAGTATAATCCCGAGCTTCGGCCCCGTCTGAAGGCGGCCGGGTTGCTGACCCGTGACGCGAGAAAGGTCGAACGGAAGAAATACGGTCAACCGAAGGCGCGCAAGCGCTTCCAGTTCTCCAAGCGTTAAGGAGAGTTTCGTGGCTACGATCCAGATGAAGGAGCTGCTCGAAGCTGGTGTTCATTTCGGTCACCAGACGCGTCGCTGGAACCCGAAGATGAAGCCATACATCTTCGGGAAGAGGAACGGTATTCACATCATCGACCTGCAGAAAACGCTGCGCCATTTCCAGGAAGCTGCAGATTTCGTGCGGGAGGTTGCCGGCGCCGGTCACAACGTGCTGTTTGTCGGCACGAAGCGCCAGGCCCAGGATGCCATCCGGGAAGAGGCGCAACGGTGCGGCATGTTCTACGTCAATCACCGGTGGCTCGGCGGGACGATGACGAACTTCAAGACGATCCGCCGTTCCATCGACCGGTTCAAGGAAATCGAGGCGACGCTGAGCAACGAGGACGCGCTCCTGACGAAGAAGGAACGCATCCGGCTCGAACGGCAACGCCGCAAGATGGAGCGGGCGCTGGGCGGCATCAAGGACATGGACGAGCTGCCGGATGCTCTCTTCGTCATCGATACGGTGCACGAGCATATCGCCGTCCGCGAGGCCAACAGGCTCGGGATTCCGATCATCGCCGTCGTCGATACGAACTGTGATCCTGAAGAGGTCGACTACCCCATTCCAGGCAACGACGACGCGATCCGGGCGATCCGGCTCTTTGCCTCGCGGATCGCGGACAACATCCTGGAAGGGCTCAACCTTGCGGATGAGCGTTTTGTCGGTGTGGAAGAACCCGCGGGCGAAGAACCTCCTGCGCCTCCCGTTGAGATCGAGGCCGCGCAGCAGGAGGTGGTGGAGGAAAAGGCCGCTGCCAAGAGTGTTCCCGCCGAGGTCGTGGAGCCTGTGCCGGCGGCGGAGGATGAAGTTAAGGCGCCAGCTCAAGCCTGAGACCAGCACACCGTGAGCAGAGCCAACGGGCCAGGGGCTGGTGCGCCTGGCCCTTGTTTTACGAAAAGGAGACGATGACATGGGTATTTCAGCAGCACAGGTGAAGGAGCTCCGGCAGCGGACCGGGGCTGGCATGATGGACTGCAAGAAGGCGTTGGTCGAGGCCGGCGGCGACATGGATGAAGCGATCAAGATCCTCCGTACCAAGGGGCTGTCGGCGGCGGCGAAGAAAGCCCATCGCGAAGCCAGCGAGGGCCTGGTCGTCGTGCATGGCGACAGCAAGAAATCCGTGATGCTCGAGCTCAACTGCGAAACCGACTTCGTCGCCCGGACCGACGAGTTCCGGACCTTCGCCGATGCGCTCGCGGCGTTGGCGCTGAGCTCCGCCGCCGGGAATGTCGACGAGCTGAAGCGGCTCGAGCTCCCCGGTGGAGATGGCGTGACGGTGGAACAGGCCATCTCCCAGAAGGTCGCCAAGGTTGGCGAGAATATCGTCCTGTCGCGGCTCGCCTCGTTCGAGGCTCCAGATGGTTCGCACCTGGCCGTCTACGTCCACATGGGCGGGAGCATCGGTGTGCTCGTCGAAGGAACGGATGCCATCCAGCCGGAAGCGTTGCGGGATGTCGCGATGCATATTGCAGCGACGGATCCGCGCTTCGTCACCCGCGAAGAGGTGACGGCGGAGGTCCTGGCGAGCGAACGTGAGATCGCTCTTCAACAAGCAATGGAACAGGGAAAGCCGGAACATATCGCCGAGAGGATCGTCGAGGGTAAAATGGGGAAGTACTACGAGCAGGTTGTCCTCCTCGATCAGCCTTTTGCAAAGGACACCAGCAAGACGGTTGGCGAGTACATCCGGGAGGCAGGCGGAGATGGCGCTCACATTTCGCGGTTCGTGCGATTCAAGCTCGGTGAGGCGACGGGTGAGTAGCGGATGAGTCGCCCCCTGCGGTACCGCCGGATCCTCGTCAAGCTCTCCGGCGAGGCGCTGATGGGCGATCAGCCCTTCGGTATTGCGCCGCAGGTCGTCCAGGCGATCGCCCAGGAGCTCGTCGGCGTTCATGCCCTCGGTATTCAGCTCGCCGCGGTGGTCGGGGGAGGAAACATCATCCGGGGCGTGTCCGCCCACGAACAGGGGATCGACCGCATCACCGGCGATTCGATGGGTATGTTGGCGACGGTGATCAACGCCCTCGCCCTGTCGTCCGCGATCGAGAAGCTCGGCGTGACGACCAGGGTCCAGACGGCCGTCGAAATGCATCAGTTCGCCGAGCCATTTATCCGGAGACGGGCGTTGCGGCACCTGGAAAAGGGACGGATCGTCCTGTTTGCTGCCGGGACGGGAAGCCCGTTTTTCACAACGGACTCGGCCGCCGCCTTGAGGGCCAACGAGATCCATGCCGACGTCCTGATCAAGGCGACGAAGGTCGACGGGATCTACGACGCCGATCCGGTGAAGACCCCGTCGGCCCGGCTGATCCCCAGGTTGAGCTACAGCGAGGTCTTGAAAAGAGAGCTCAAGGTCATGGATGCGGCGGCGATCTCCCTGTGTAGCCAGACCGGTATCCCGGTGCAGGTGTGCAACATCGCAAAGGCGGGAAACCTGAAGCGAGTCGTGTTCGGCGAAGACATTGGGTCCCTGGTGGGGCCGGAGGAGGAACGATGAAGGAGGAGCTCAAGGAAACCGAGCGACGGATGGTCAATGTCAAGGAAGGGTTCAAGAACGAGCTTGGAAGCTTGCGGACGGGACGCGCCTCGTTGAGCCTGCTCGATGGGATCACCGTGGATTACTACGGCACGGCGACGCCTCTTTCACAGGTCGCAGCTCTCTCGGTACCCGAGGCGGCCACGATCGTGATTGCTCCGTGGGAGCCCAAGATGCTTGCAGAGATCGAGCGGGCTATCCTCAAGTCCAACCTCGGGTTGACTCCCAACAACGATGGGAAGGTCATCCGGTTGACGATCCCGGCGCTGACGGAGGAACGCCGCCACGAGCTTGTGAAGATGGCGCGCGACTTTGCCGAGCAAGCGCGGAACGCCATCCGTCTCGTTCGCCGGGATGCGAACGAGACGATCAAGAAAATGGAGAAGGCCAAGGATATTTCCGAGGACGAAATGCATCGTGGCCTGGACGAGGTGCAGAAGTTGACCGACACGTACGTCGGGAAGATCAACGAGATCCTGGCAAAGAAGGAAGAGGAAATCCTCGAGGTGTGAAGCCCGTGCGTCCCCCCTCTGTCGCCGATGATGTGCCCGGCCGCCGGGGCGGGGATCAGCGTGGGATCGCTGAACGCGGAATAACCAAGGCCGAGCCCCCTCCGCTGCCGGTTGAGCGACCAGTCCGCGTCGGGAGCGAAGAGAGACGCGGGATCGGCGTCATCTGCGTTGGCGCCGGACGGGGCGAAAGGTTCGGGGGCGACAAGCTCGCGGTCGAGCTGCCCGGCGGAACGGTTCTCGAACGATCCCTGGCCGCCCTCGCCGATGCCCTGCCGGAAAGCCCCCTCGTCGTGGTGCTCCCTGCCGAACGGGTCTCCTGGTGGGAGCCGCGTTTGGTCCGGGCATTTCCCGGCGTCAGACTCGTCGCGGGAGGTCCACGCCGTCAGGACTCGGTGCAGCTCGGTGTTCGTACCATTCTTGAGAGTGGGGTCCGGTCCGTGTTGATCCACGATGCGGCACGTCCACTGGTTCACCGGGACGACATCCTGCGTGTCGCCGCCGCGCTCGGCGACGCGCCGGGCGTTGTGCTGTGCCAGAAGATTCCCGATACCGTCAAGCGCGTCGACGAGCGGGGGTGGGTCGTCAAGACCCTCGATCGGGCCGAGCTGAGGCTCGCGCTCACGCCCCAGGGGTTCAGGATCGATCGTCTCGTGCGGGCATGGCGGATGGTCGATCAGGCGGTGAGCTGGACCGACGAGGGGATGCTGCTCGAGATGGCCGGCGATCCGGTTGTGACCGTCGAGGCGCTTCACCCCAATCCGAAGCTCACGACCCGGCACGATCTCGCCCGGATCAGGAGCGCCCTTGGGACGGAGGCGTCGCCGTGAGATACCGCATCGGCCAGGGCGTCGACATCCACCGGTTCGATGCCGGCCGGCCCCTTGTCCTCTGCGGCGTCCGCCTGGACGGGGGGCCTGGCCTCGAAGGCCACTCCGATGCCGACGTTGCGCTCCATGCCGTGACGGACGCCATCCTGGGTGCGATCGGTGCGGGCGATATTGGAGAACATTTTCCACCCGGCGACCCGCGCTGGAAGGGCGCTTCCTCGGCCGTGTTCGTCCGCCGGGCACTGGAGCTTGCCCGGGAGCACGGGTTCGCGGTGGTCAACTGCGACGTGACGATTCTTGGCGAAAGGCCCAGGTTGTCGCCCTACAAGGGAAGACTTCAGGCTGCGCTGGCCACGTTGCTGGGCGTTGAGCCCGACCGTGTGGGGCTCAAGGCCACCACGAGCGAGCGGATGGGCTGGATCGGCCGCGGCGAGGGGCTTGCCGCGCTCGCCATTGTTCTTCTCGAGGCGGGGAACCACGGCGGGGAAGGCTTGTGAGCGGGGAGCCGGCGTGGCTGTGCGGCGTGCATGCGGTGACGGCCGCTCTGGCGGCCGGCCGTCCGATCGACCTGGTCTGGATCCAGAAGGGCCGCCGGGATCGGCGGCTGCAGCAGATCGTGGAGCTCGCGGCCGGGAGGAATGTACCCGTCAGGTTCGTTGCGAGGACGAATCTCGAACGAGTCGCCGGCGGGGGGGCGCATGCGGGCGTCGCCGCGCGAACGGCGCCGCTGGCGTTCGCGCAGTTTGAAGACCTGATCCGGCCCGCTGGAGAGAGCGGCCGGCTGCTTCTTCTCGACGGCGTGACCGACCCGCACAACGTGGGCGCCGTCATCCGGTCGGCCGCCGCATTCGGTGTTGATGGCGTTGTCCTGGCCGGGCGTGGGGCGCCTCCGCTGGGCGGCGCCGTGGCAGCTGCTGCGGCGGGACACCTCGAACGTGTTCCCGTCGCGCGCGTGTCCGTCGCGGGAGATGCCCTCAGAAAGCTGCGGGAAGCCGGCTACTGGGCGTATGGCGGCGAGGCCGGGGGTACGCCGCTGTGGGCGGTGCGTCCACCCGGGCGATGGGTCGTCGCGCTGGGTTCTGAGGGCAAGGGCCTGAGAGCCAAGACACGGGCATTTCTCGATGAGAGCATCGCCATTCCGATGCGTCCCGGGGTGGAATCTCTCAACGTTTCCGTCGCCGCAGCCATCCTTTCCTACTCCCTCACCGAGTTCGGGAAGGATCCCGGCAACGGCGGTGGCTGACCCGCGGGGAAGCCGTATCCCAACGACGACCGTCATGCCGCTTCACCACACGGTTTCCAAACGGGAATCGGCGATGGTGATCGGGCCGAGTCGCCTCGCATCGGGACGATGGGCCGCGCGCGGGGTTGCATCGAGCGGGAAGCTGTGCTAACTTCCCGTTCCCACCACGTGCAGTGGTGGAGTGTGTTCTTTGCAGGCGAGCGGAAGAGGTTGTGACGCGAATCTCCCGGAGCGTCAGGGACGTTGTGGAGGTCGGGTCAACGGTCGGCTGGCGTAGCTCAACTGGTAGAGCAGCTGATTTGTAATCAGCAGGTTGCGGGTTCGAGTCCCATCGCCAGCTCCAGTTGGATCGTCGAGCGGACGGGCCGGCCGGGCAACCTCGATCCGAGTCGGACGGATTCGCGGAGTTGTGATGTGCAGGTGTGGCCGAGTGGTCAAAGGCAGCAGACTGTAAATCTGCCGGCGTAACGCCTACGGTGGTTCAAATCCATCCGCCTGCACCATGTGTTGGGAGCGTTGGGGTGCGGGAGTAACTCAGGGGTAGAGTCACAGCCTTCCAAGCTGTTGGTCGCGGGTTCGAATCCCGTCTCCCGCTCCAGGAAGTATCGGGGTATGGACGTGGGCCCACGTAGCTCAGCCGGTAGAGCACGTCCTTGGTAAGGACGGGGTCACCAGTTCAAGTCTGGTCGTGGGCTCCAGATAAGAGCATGATAACGGGCTGGTACGTCACCTCGCGGACCGGAAGAGGCCCAAAACACTGAGGGAGGCAAGGAATGGCCAAGGAGAAGTTTGAGCGGACGAAGCCGCACGTGAACGTTGGGACGATTGGGCACGTGGATCATGGGAAGACGAC
>JAADFN010000139.1 GCA_013152895.1 Acidobacteriota bacterium
GCATTTCCCCACCTGGCCGATGCCGCGCTCGCCGTAGCCTGCCGCGAGCTTCGATGCGATGGAATTGCCACCTTCGACAAGCGGTTCCTCCGCCAGCTCGAGCGCGCCGGGTTGCCATCCGCCTGGTAGTCTGTACGTCTGTGGACACCGGTGATTGAGGACACCAATTCCGACGAATGCGGAGACTTATCCGTATCCGCATCCGTGCCGGGCTTCCCTATTTCCTGATTTGGGTGTAGGAGGGTGGGGAGACAACATGGGAAGGCAGCCGAGGATTTTGGTTCCTGGTGTGGTGTACCACGTGTACAACAGGGTTTCGAGTGGAGAGTGCGTGTTCGAGGCGCGGCAACGGCGGAGGAGTTTCTTCGGCTCCTGCGCGACGTGAAGGAGCGGGACGGCTGGACGGTGCTGGCCTGGTGCCTGATGGCAAACCACTACCTATAAGAGGAAACTGCTCGCAAAACCGAAATGAGCCATCATGGCCCCACCTTGGGACTTTGATTGTTGCTCAATACCATCCCGCTTTTTCTCCGCCTCACCGTTTCTCTGTCCATCGTTCTCTGCCGCTAATCGGACCCAAGATGAGCGATTCTCACCGGCGATCTGCACCACGCTCGTGCGCTCTGGACACGTGCGACGATGCTCGACATACCTCTGGGTATGCCTCCGCTCGTCGGACGCACTGGAGCATCAAGATCTTGGCACATCTCATCCGGCAGAATAGCTCATCTTAGGTCGGAATTGGGCTCACCATCTGGATGTTCCGGCAACCCGATCTTCAGGATCGGTAGCGACGCAGGGGGCCAGTTGGAACGCCACGAGAGGTTCTGGAAGATCTCTCGCAGGTAGGGCCACGTCTGGACCTTCAGGGAGCGGTTGCCGAAGACCTCGAAGATCTCGTCGGTCATGGGATTGGGGGTGGTGTAGTACACCCTGAAGACGATCACGGTTCGGCCGAATACCTTCCGGCGTGGCCCCACGAGCTTGAGGGTGTAGGCCGCCTCCGCCACGAAGCCGTGGTCCGTGTTTGTGTAGCTTGCGCTGTAGTCCAGCTTCAACTGCTTGACGTCCGCGTGGCGAAACTCTTCCTCGGCCCGGTGTTTCACCCGGACCGTCCGGATCATGACGAGGTTCAGGGCGCTCACGAAGCTGTTGAACGACTCAGTGGACAAGGTCATATGAGCCTCCATACCCCGAGGTCGTGGATTCCGAGGCCACGACGTTGGAAGTGGACAGCTCCGGGTACCGCAGCCGGGTGCTGGGCTTTGACATGCCGCTATCCGGATGACGAAGTCCAATCTTCCTGGAGGAAAAGAACAGCACGAAAGTTCGAGACGGTTCCCTGGTGGGGCCTTCCCAGAGTTTCTCGACGAACGTGCTTCCGGGATCCTCGGCGGGTGCAGCGACGCTCGTGGAGGATTCGGACATGGAGACCGTGAAGGTCTCCTCTCCGGCTCGGATCTCCATGTCCAGCTCGGCATCGATGGCCTGGAGATAGTCCAGGATCGACTCGAAGGTGTGGGCGATGTCGGGGTTTTCTAGCTTGGAGACCCAGCTTTGACTGACGCCGAGCCGTTCCGCCACCTCGGTCTGGGACAAACCCCTGGCCTTCCTCGCACGGACCATGGCCAGAGCGAGGGCAAGCCGGACCCGCTCCTTGGCGGCCTCCCGGCGGAGCTCCTCGTCGGACGATACCAAATCGTCCAGGAACGCCAGCACCTCGTTGCGCTCGGTCATGTCGCCTCCCTCCGTTGCAACCACTCCTCCCGGAGCCGCACGGTCCGGTCGTAGTGGGGTTTCATGCTCTTGCTGGTCTTCCCGACCTTCCTCACGCCGAAAAGGAGCACGATTTTGCGCCGCTCGGTGAAGAAGAGGAAGATCCTCGGGTTCGAGGGGAGGGCCGGTCACCCTCAACTCGTAGATTCCCCGGTACCGCCTGCCCCTGAGAGGCCGCAACACCGCCGGCAGTTCGATGGCGAGCTGACTGCCCTCCTTGGCCAGCAACTTGATCCGTTCCTGAAGCTTCGCCCTCTCATCCTTCCGGAGTTTCCTTTCCCGGAGGAACGTCTTGACGAGAGGTTCACTGCTCTCGTCTTCCCGGTACCAGTGAAGCTCCCATCCATCTCCCAATCGCGACTCCCAAGACACATGATATGCCATATATAGAATATTGTCAAACCACGATCGCTCGCTTCCTTCGCCGTTCTTCCCATATGGCCACCTGGAAGAAAAGAGGAAAACGCAAAGACGCAGCGCCAGGAAACAGATGAACGTGTGCGCCCGGATCCTGTCCGGAAACCTGTGGTGCACCGGTGTGATCTCGACTGTCCTCCCTGGTCAGGGGTGGTTTACAAAATAATCCTGATGTCTTATATTATAAACCAGGAGGCGTGATCATGCAAACCCAAGCCACGACGAATCGGTTCGGTGAACGTGTCCGTGCCGCTCGCCGGCTTGCCGGGTTGTCGCAGCGGGAGACGGCGAATCGGGTAGGCGTCACGGCCATGGCGATCTCGAAATACGAAACCGGCAAGATGATCCCCAGCTCTGGTGTGTTGCTCCGGCTTGCCGAGGCGCTTGGCGTGGATGTTGAGTTCTTCCTCCGGCCGTGTGCTGTCCGGGTTGAGGCCCCCGCCTTTCGCCGGCATCCCAGGCTGTCCGAGCGTGATCGCAAACGCGCCGAAGCGGCCGCGGCCGAGTGGATTGAACGGTACCTCGAGACGGAGCAGCTGGCCGGCTCAAAGGCGACGGCGAGTCACCTCCCCCGCCAGCGGTACCGCGTCACTTCTCCAGAAGATGCCGAGGCCGCGTCTGAGAGGCTGCGCAAGAGGTGGGGGCTTGGAGAGGGGCCCATAGCATCCATGATCGACCTCTTGGAGGACCACGGGGTCCGGGTGGGGGTCATCTCGCTTCCCGAGAAGGTGGACGCCATGGTCTTTCGCATCGACGGCGGTGCTCCTGTAATGGCGTTGCGGGAGAGCATACCCGGCGACCGGCAGCGGTTCAGCGTGGCCCATGACCTGGGGCACCTGGTTATATCCTACGGCGAGGAGATCGAGGAGGAAGCCACGTGCCACCGTTTTGCCGCGGCGTTCCTGGTGCCGGCCCCTACGGCCCGCCGGGAGCTGGGCACACGGCGGTCCGAGCTTTCGCTGCTCGAGTTGCACCACCTCAAGCACAAGTACGGCATGTCCATGGCAGCATGGATCAAGCGCGCGCGGGAGCTCGGCATTGTTTCTGATCGTTACGCCCGCCGGCTCCTGGCTCTGTTCAAGAAAGAGGGCTGGGACCGATGCGAGCCTGGTTCTCAGGTGCCGGCCGAGCGCCCGGCGCGGATGGAGCAGATCGTGATTCGCCTCGTTCAGGAGGGCACCATCGGACCCGGGCGTGCGTCTGAACTGCTCGGGCGGCCCTGGGACGAGTTTGTCCAGGAGCGTTCCGAGGACTCAGGGGACCTTCCAATTGTTGCTGGTCTTTGACTGCACCGTGTAAAGGTGTATCTAGCTCCCCTCCGGAGTTGGGCCTCCAATAAGACAATGGGTCTGACGAGGAGAGGCTCGCCGTCGTGGGGGGCGAGCGCTCCGGGATCCGGGTCAACGACATGGCACGCGGGATGAGGAAGTCGCCCGACTCGATGACCATGATGATTGGTCGCACCGTGCGTCGGCGGCCAACGGATCCACGAGTGTGATCAGAGCTCGAGCACCCGGACCAAGCCATCGCAGCCAACAAAGGGGGAGAGACCGGACAATGGCGGAACGGCGTGAACGGCACGTTTTGAGGCACCTTTTGAGCGGTCGGAAGTAGCT
>JAADFN010000140.1 GCA_013152895.1 Acidobacteriota bacterium
GCTGGGGGACTGCGCGCCGTGCCTCGGCCGTTGGCCTCGGCGTCGGCTTGCCCGGATTGAAGGTGGCTGCGCCGTGCGCCGGCCTACGGCCGGGCCGTCGGCTTGCAGCGGGTTTGGGTTACACCGCATCGTCTCCATCCCTGGCGTGGAGAGAAGGGGACACTGTTTATTTTGATGTGCCCGGAAAGGGGAGTGTTGGCCTGCCCCCCTGTTAGCCCGGGCAAGACATGCTGGTGCAGTCCTCGATGTGGGCCGAAGGATTGTCCCCCCTCTCATCCCGAGGAGGCGGAGCCGACGAACGATCCGGAGGGGGGGCCACCAACCCAGCAGAAAAAGGTGCCAGAGAGCTGGTCAGCACCGGCGGGCGCCTCCATAACCTCGCGACGAGAGTCCGTGAGATATGTGGGCTAGAGATGCAACGTGACCCGGATCGGTTTCTGCCATCCCTTTGGCGAGACGACGAGGACAGCCGGTTGGCCCTTGGCAAAGCCGGACGGACGGGGAAAGTACAGCAGATCGATCGTCCAGTAGAACTGCGGCAATTGGACCCGCTGGATGCGGATCCCCTCGTTCCCTGGACCGACCACGGGAAAGAAGTTCGAGGGCACCAGATCGTCAAGATCGAGCCTCGTTCCGAACGGCATGCCGTAGAGGCGGATCATCGTCAGGTCAAAGCTCTGTTTCGTGTACCGCTTCCTGAGCTCCCGGATCGTCGGCATCTTTTCGGCGACGCCATCGGTTCCGATGAGCTGGAAGCTGCCACGGTCAAGCACCGCCGAGTGTCGAGAGGTGTTGTACACGGCCACGGCCAGCGGAATGTATGCCTCCGATCTGCGATAGCGGGCGATATCAACGCTGACCCACACCTGTCCCTCGTTCGTTTTGGCCGTGAAGATCGTCCCCGTCCGGCTGCCTGCTGCCGACCCCGTAGTGGTGACGAGCATCATTATCATCGCCAAGCCTGCAACGATACCAATTCGTCGTGTCATCTCACACCTCCGCTGCAACGTTCTCAAGCTCATGCCGGAGCGTCTCCGGATCCCGCGTTGGAAAGACGAGCACGCGCCCCAGGGAAGGAAGACCCAGCTCGGCCTCGACGCTGCTGAACAGCATCCTCCACACGCGCGCAGGCCGTATGTGAATGCTCTCGAACGCTTCCAGACCGAACTGGTGCCGCACGGGACCGACCCGGACCATCAGCCAGCGTTTCCCAAGCAGAAGCTCACATCGATGGAACTTGAGCAACCCGAACATGATCAGCGCCCCGACCGTCCCGACGCCAGCGCCAGCGTTCTCCACCCACGATGCAGCTCCTGTCGCCATCAGGACGATCCCCCCGAGGATGGCCGAGATGCCGACGATCCAGCCAGCGACGGACACGAACGGCCTGAGCGCAACGCCCTCGTAGAACTTCGGTATTTCCTCGGCCCTACCCGACCGAAGCTGGCGCAACCCAAATCCCATGAAAGCCCCTTTCCCGTGACAACGATCAACCCGGATCCGGGCGGTCCGCACGGGCGGGCGCGACGTCGCACCCCCCGGGGACCCTTGCCCCTTCCCCTACAAAAATGGAGCCCCGCCGCTGAGAATGCAAGCTCGGGCCACTGCACGCGTGCGTGCTTGGCACCGCGTGATCATCCAACCCGCAACGTGCCTGGAACCGGTGTCCGCTGCATACGTTGGGTTGAGCGGGGGTAGAATGGTAGCGATTTTCCAGGACCCGGGAGCGGGCAGCGCTCGGCGCGGGAGGCGAACCGCCATGAACAAGATACCGAATTACATCGGGCATTACCGCATCATCTCGGAAATCGGCAGGGGCGGGATGGGCGTCGTGTACAAGGCGGAAGAAGAATCGCTTGACCGGTTCGTCGCCGTCAAGGTCCTCGGGGAGCACCTGACCCAGGACGAGGGTTACGTCAAGCGCTTCCAACGCGAGGCCCAGGCCGCCGCGAGGCTGAATCATCCCAACATCGTGCAGATCTACTTCATCGGCGAGGACGACGGACGGCACTACTTCGCCATGGAATACGTCAGCGGCCAGAGCCTCCAGGAGATCCTCAGGATCAGGGGCAAGCTTCCGCCCGGCGAGGCCATTCAGCTCGTTCTGCAGGCGGCTTCCGGACTCGCCGCCGCGCACGCCGCCGGGATCATCCACCGCGACATCAAGCCCGCCAACCTGATGATCACTCGCGAGGGTCACGTCAAGATCACCGACTTCGGCCTCGCCCGTCCCACCGAGGCCGCCACCCGCCTGACCGCAACCGGCATGCTGATGGGCACCCCGGCCTACCTGGCACCGGAGCAATGTCTTGACAAGACGATCGACCAGCGCGCGGATATCTTCTCCCTCGGAGTCACCCTCTTCGAAATGGTGACGGGACGAAGGCCGTTCGAGGCGAGCTCGCCCGTCGCGTTGCTCAAGATCATCGCGGACGCCGTTCCGCCCGCCCTCGATCACGTCTCTGCCGATCCGGATGATCCGCTCCGGCGCATCCTCGCACGGATGCTCGCCAAAGACCCCGGCGAGCGGTACCAGAGCTGCCGGGAGCTGATCCCGGATCTTTCACGCTGGCCCGAGGCGTCGCCACACGCTGACGATCATGCCGCTGCCGCCGTCCCCGTCCCGCCGCCTCCCACCGGTGGGGTCAGCCCAGAGGCGCTCGCGCAGACTCCCACCATCCACGTCGACTCCGCGGCCAGCCCTCCCCCGCCTCCGCGGCAGGCCCCGGCCGCCGAGCCACGAACGCCACCGCCGCCTCCCGCCCAGGGCGGCAGGCGCACGGCCGTCTGGATCGTGCTCGCCATTGTGCTTCTCGTCGGCGCCCTGGCAACGGCCGGGGTCATCGCCTGGCATACCGGCATCTTCCAGAACATGGTCGCGCTCATGCACGGCCGTAGCCCGGCAGCGCCGGCTGCCACCGCCGCTCAAACGCCAGCGGCCACACCAGTCGCGGATCAAAGCGGTGCACCGGAAACCTTCGTCGACACCAGCGGCGTCGAAATCTCTTCAGGGCGACAGGCGGCTGCGCCCTCTCACGAAGGCCGCCAGTCTGATGACGCGGGCGTCCCGGCCGCATCTGTACCTGCCGCCGCCGGGTCCCATGCCTCTCCAACGGAGCCTCCTGGTGGTGCGTTTCCGGCCGCCGCCGCGGTTCAACAACCCGCTCCAACGCCGCGCACCACCGGAATCGCGGTCGTGGCCGTGGGAGAGCCCGTCATCGCAACCGCAGCCGAGCAGTATCTCGTCGGCCGGCTCCGCCAGGCCGGCCTCGAGGCCCTGACTTCGCGGGATTTCCACTCGCTCGACGGGCTCTCGTCTCGCTCCGGGGTCCCGTCAACGGGCGAGATCGTCGATCGCCTGCGCGGCGAGGCCGCCATCGCGGTGATCATCAGGGCGACGTACCTCGGCTCGCGCCCGCTGGTCTACATGGGCCGAACGGACCAGGCATTCCAGTCGCGCCTCGACGTCCTCGGTATCGACCTGGGCTCCGGCGCCGAGCTGATGCCGGCATGGACGAAGACGGTCGAGTACACC
>JAADFN010000141.1 GCA_013152895.1 Acidobacteriota bacterium
AGCTGCCTCCACCGTAAGCGTCCTGGAATCGTTTCCGGGGGCAAGCATCAGGTTCAGGGAACCGCCATCTGGCTAGAATGCTATCGTCGTGTGGTATTGAGCGTTGACCGGAGCCGTGACCTGCCGCCCGGTGTACACGGTTTTCCGGCGTGCGACACTCTTGATGATATGAGCGATTCCTCGGCGGATCTGGCGCGGGCGGCGAGAACGGGCGACCCGGACGCCTTCGCCGGGCTCGTGGAGCGCCACTGGAACGCGCTCGTCCGGCTGGCCCGATCGATCGTCGGCGACGAGGACGCGGAGGACGCCGTTCAGGACGCCCTCGTCGCCGCCTGGAGAAATATCCACCGGCTCCGGCAGCCCGGATCAGCCGGCGCCTGGCTCGCGCGCATGACCGTACGCCAGTGCCTTGCCACACTCCGCCGGCGTCCCCGGAAGGTTCCGTTCGAAGCCCTCGGCGAGCCCGGCCAGAGCGCCGATCCCGGCGGCGGCATCGACGTGTTCACCATCCTCTCCACGCTGGCGCCCCGGCAGCGCGCCGTCATGCACCTGACCGTGATCGAAGGCATGAGCGACTCGGAGATCGCCGCCGCGCTCGGTATCCGCCCCGGATCGGTCCGCGCCCACCGAAGGCGAGCGAAGGCGCGCCTGATAGAGCTGTTTGGAGGAAGTTCCCATGAACCTCTCACATGATCGTTACCGCCGCTTCGTCGAGCTCTGGAAGAGCGAGGCCGCCACGCCCCCGTGCCTCGATGCCGGCCAGGCGGCCCACCGGGTGCTGGCCAGGATCTCGAGCACGCCTGTACGGCACGATCTTCGGCCGTTGGGGTGGCTGTTGGCGACTGCCGCCGTTCTGGCCTTCCTCGTCGCCATCCTGTTCCCGTCGCATGCGCCGCGGCGGCCGGCATCACCGGCGGCCATCACCCCTGCATCAGGCGTCGCCGTTTTCTGGCTCGACGACGCGACCCCTCTTTACATGAACCTCGCAACAGAGATAAAGGAAGGAGAAGACTCATGAGCAAACGCATCACCGTTGTCGGCGTTCTCGCCGCGGTCGCCCTCGGTGCGACCATGGCGCTCGCCGCGCCGGGAAACGGCCCTCTCATCACGCGGGTCAACGTCGAGGTCGGATTTCCCCAAGAGACGGTAGCTTCGGGCGAACGCGTCGAAATCGTCCCGGGAACGGTGCTCGCCATGGCCCAGCCCGGCGCCACCCCGCCGCCCGCAGAGCGGAAGGCCGTCATCTCACGCATGCTCGCCTACCAGGAGCTTCGCGATCGGCTGATCTCAACGTTCCGTCTCGACTACGCACGCGAGGCCGGGTCTCAACGCTTCGTCACGCTCGAACCGGGCACAACGGCATCAGTCCCGATGCCGGTCAAGAGCAGCGTGACCATCACCGTGCGGCTGGTCAGCGGCCAGGCCCACCTGGCCAGCTACCGGGTCGTGTTCCGCCGGGGCGCCACCATCCTTGCCGACACCCCTGTCAGCATCGTCCCCGGCTCACGGGCGGTTGTCGGGGCGATGGACGGCCCGTCCGCACCGTACATCTTCGTCATCCTGAGGCCGTTGTCCCCCCAGGAGGCCAGGATTATTTCCAGCATGCCAAAGACCTCCAACGTCCACGAGGCCGGTATCACGAAGCCAAAGCTCATCAAGAGGGTGCCGCCCGTCTATCCCGAAAGCGCCCGCAAGGACAAGGTGAGCGGGATCGTCGTACTCCAAACCATCATCGGCACCGACGGCACGGTCCAGAGCGTCACGCCGCTGAAAAGCGCCGACGCCCGCCTGACCAAGGCGGCGGAACGGGCGGTTCTCCAGTGGAAGTTCAGCCCCGCGCGAGACCGGACGGGGCGCGCGATCCCCGTCTTCTACGTCCTCACCGTGCGTTTCCTGCTCCAGTGATGACATCCCGGCGCACCGTTCAGGCCCCCGCGGCTAGCGCTCCGGCGTCGTCCGTGTCCTTGCGCGAGCTCGCGGTAGAGCCAAACGTAGGCCCCGATCACGGACGGGATCGAGAACGTGGCTTCGATGGCATCTGGGAGGCCGCCGGTCGCGCCGGCGACGACGGCCAGTGGGCATCTCATGGCGTCGAGCACACTCGATCCGCGGATGATCCCTTGGCACCTGTCTTCTTCGCTGGGCGTAGCGCTGCTTGCGTGCACTGTTCCAGCCCAAATAGCAACGCAGGAAGATCCTGCCGTTGCGCTGAGGACCAAAGGGGGTGGCCTTGACACAGTGGTTTTTGAAGTGGGAGCGATACATTCTGGCGTTCGTCGCTGGCGCCGTTGTGGTGCTGGTGGTGCTCGCCGCATACAACGAGGCGCACCAGCTGCATCGGATAGGCCTGATCGAGAGAGCCGTCAAGGATCATGCCGCCGCGCGGGAGGAGCGTGCGTTGCAGCGGGCAATTGCGGTAGCTCGATCATCCATCGCCGACGGGCGGCCTCTCACCGTGAGCCGGTTCCTGGCGACCGGGTTCATGGTGGATGTTTTCCGTCACCAGATGGACTACGCGATGGCCCTGCTCCGTGCCGGCGACATCGCATCCTTCAACGATCTCCGGCATGAGGTTCCGTTCGTGGCCTTCTCGCTCCGGGGACGTGACCTGCGCGGTTTCACGTTGGCCGGCGCGAACCTGGCCGGCACGAACCTTCGTGGATGCCGCATGAACGGCTCTGACCTTCAAGGGGCTGATCTGAGCCGCGCCGACCTCAGTGGGGCCGACCTCAGCGCCAGCAATCTGAGCTTGGCCAACTTCGAGGATGCGGACCTCAGCGGCGCCAACCTTTCAAAGGTGCACGGTCGCGCCACGGATTTCAGCCATGCCGTTCTCGAAGGTGCAACGCTAGCCAGGATAACCGCGCTGACGGGGGTCCACTTCGATGACGCTGTCCTGAGCCGGGCTGACCTGATTGACAGCACCTTCCCTGGCGCTCACTTCGTGCGCACCAACATGCTCCTCGCCTCCCTTGTAAACGCGGATCTCACGACGGTTGCAAAGCTGGACCGGGTCGATTTGACCGGTGCCAACCTGAGCGGGACCCGGCTTAACCCTGGCCGCTGCTCTGCTCTGTGGCTCGTGGGGGTGACCGGTCTCGACGATGTGACAGCCACTGCATTGAGAGCACGGGGATGCATCTTCAAGGCCGATCAGGTTATCGATGTCGTGACACCCGAGATCTCCGCCGGCTTCAGGGCACAGATTGCCGAGAACCCCAAGGTCCCCCCCGACCGTCGTCGCTGGGCCCTCCTCGCCATGCTCAAGGACTACTACCTGCAGTAGCGTTGTGGATACCGGGGAGTGGCGACCAATAGAGGGGCAGAACGCCGTTCGCGGCGCCATGTGATGAGAAGGCCGCACCTCCCTTGTTCGGCCGCACTACGTGCTGAGCCGAAAAGCCCGTTCCCCCACCCGGGCGGGCGTCTCGAGTGTGTCTCGGAAATCGTCTGGCGATGTTTGCGCCAGGGGTGCGAGAGAGAGCGGTGAAGGGAATTGGGTGGTGGATGTTCAGG
>JAADFN010000142.1 GCA_013152895.1 Acidobacteriota bacterium
TTTGGTCGGCACCGGTGTTGCCGGCGTAGTCACTGGCCTCGATGCGGATGATGAAGCCGTCGCCGGGATTGGCGTCCGCGGGCGGTGTCCAGTCGTAGGTGGCTGTAAGCTCCGCGGCATTCACCGTCACGTCGGAGAGCACCGGCGTTCCGTTGACCAGGATGTTGTACTTCTGGATCTTCTCGTCGTCGGTGATGGTGAAGCTCACCGTGAGCTGTGTGTCCGCAAGAGCCGGGTCGCCGTCGGCCGGGCACCCGATGGTCACGACGGGGGCGTCGGAATTCACCAACGGCTCCACGGTCACGGTGCCCGTGGCCTCCGTGCTGTGTCCAGCGGGGTCGGTCACCGTCAGCGTGTACGGCACGTCGGTGGACTGTGTGACCTCCGGCGCCTGCCAGGAGACCTCGGCGTGCGCTGTCCACTGGTCACCGGGCTCGACGACACCGGTAAGTTGCACGGTCTGGGGCTCGCCGTCGACGGTCAGGGTGACGGCGTCCCCAGCGACGTTGTCGGCCAGGTCGAAGGAGAACGTCAGCATGTCACCGGAGGTCACGGTGGCTCCCGGAGCTGGGCTCATCGTGGTGACGACCGGTGGCTCGGTGTCGGCAAGAACAGTAACCGTGATGGGGGTGAGCGGCGTGCTCTGTCCGAAGGTGTCCTCAACGGTGCAGTTGACGACGACCTGACTTCCCGCCGAGGCATCGGCTGGCGTCCGGAAGCTCGTCACAACCTGTCCGGAGGTACCCTGCGGGAAGGAGAGATCCCGCGTTTCGGCGATTACGCCGGTCAGGGTGAAATGAGCGGCCACAAGACCCCGGTCATCCTGTGCGTCAACGGTCAGATGCAGGACGTGGTTGGGGAGGATCTCGGCGGCGGGACTGGCCGTCAGGGTGCCGCTGGGAGGCGCATCGTCCGCGACGGTCAACGGATGCTGAGCGGCCGGGGAAAGGTTCCCAGAAACGTCAGACGCCTGCACCCCGAGCATCCGTTGCCCAAGGCCTGCGGGTACCGTCCATCCCTGGCGGTACTCGCCGCTCGCCGGATCGAGGACCGCGGTACCGGCAACAGGTGCACCGTCCACGCTGAATGCAACGGAAGCCACGGCGTCATTGGAGGCGACGGCCGCTCTGAGGACCAGGCTGACACCCTCCACGGCTGTCCAGCTCTCGCCGTTGACCGTGGCGCCGGTTGGCGGGAGGAGGGTCACGACCGGTGGCTCGGCATCCCGCACGCGGAACGTCGATGTGAAGCTGTCCGCCATGGGATTTCCTGAAGCATCGGTAACACCGGAGATCGCAAGAGTGTAGAAGCTGTCCAGCTGCAGGCCGGCGTCGGGCCGGAGCTCCACGGAAAAACCACCGCCCACCACCACACGTTGCACGGTCACATCTGCCCCTCCGGCATCGAGAAGACGAACGGTGGTCTCATCGACCGAGGCCGGATCGATGATCTCGGAGAAAGTGACCAGCGGTTCCACATCCGGACCCACCGGTGTGTCACCGTTGGGATTGTCCGGCGGATCCACCATCGTGATGCGGGGCGGCACCGTGTCCGCGGTCTGGAAGGTCGAGTGGAAGTCGGCAGCCAGTGTGCGGCCCCCACCGTCTTCCACACCCTTCTTCACATCCACGAGATACAGCGTGTTGCTCTCGAGCGGCGCATGGTCGAGGGTGACCCGGGTGAACGGCCCCAATGGGCCATCACCGTCGGGATCGGGAAGGTCTTCGACGGTTTGTGTCACGCCAACCGTCTGCCCGCCGTGACGGAGAACGATCCGGCCGTCGCCCAGAGACTCGTGGCGCATCAGCTCGGTGAAATCGAGCACGACCGCACGATCCGAAGCAACGTGAGAGCTACCGTTTGAAGGATCCACTGCGGCCACGTGCGGATTGGAATTGTCCAGCTGGAGCGTGCCCAGATCCACGGGGTCTGTATCGATGTTGATCCCTGCTGTTCGGTAGACGCCCCATCCGCTACTACCTTCGGCGATGCTCATGTCGTAACTGTGACCAGAAGGTAGGGCCGGGAAGGAGAACGCACCCGTTTCGTCCGTCACGGTCTGGAAGAGACGTCTGGTGGAGCCGTCCATGAAGCTCATGGAGACCAGTGCGCCTGGAGCAGGAGCTCCAGACGCGTCGATCACTGTTCCAAAAGCGGAACCGGCGCTTTCGAGGCTGACCTCGACCGGGATGGTCTGTCCGTTGTCCGTCTGCGCAATGGCCACCTGGCTCACACCGCGAATGGTGTTCCCCGAAGCGTCCCTCCGGGTGGCTGCGACGGTGTACGACCCGACACCGATACCCTCGAATGGTCCGACCAGCCCGCTGGCATCCGTCTGGGAGATCAGCGTGACGCCACCGTAGAACCCGTTTCCGGAAAGCATCACATCGGCGCCTTCGGCCGGGTCGCCGTTGCCGTCCAGCACCGTTACCTGCACCGATGCTCTTCCGACGAGCTGAAGGTCCACCACCTGGGCCGACGGGGGATCCGGCATGGTGAAGGTGGAGGAAGCGCCGAGATCTTGTGGGAAGTGGTGGTCCAACACATCTTTCAACTTCATGTTGAAACACTGACCAAAACAGCTGCCGAGCGTCACATTCCCCTCGACCACACCGGAGAAGGTGGTTGGAGAACCCTGAACGAGATGATCGAGCCTGACGCCACTCCCGAATGGCTCCCGGAAATGGGAGCTGTGTTGCTGGAAAGCAACCACCGGGTCGCCGGACTCGGGCAGCGGCTGGCCGGTGGGATCGAGGACTCTCACCGTCAGATCCGTCACAGGAGGAAGCTCGAGGTCCACCGTCGTGGTGGGGTCGGCCAGGGGATCGATGACACCACCCCAGCTGACGAAGAGTGGCGACGCCGGATCGAAGGCCTCCAGCTGAACGCTCCCGGCCGGCACACCTCCGAAAGAGTAGTTTCCGCCGGCGTCGGTGAACGCCATCAGATCCTGGAAAGAAGACACGATCGCACCGCCCTTGTCCCTGACAACGCGCGTCCTGAGGCGTACGAAAGCGTTGGGAACGGTATTACCATCGGCCGTCCGCAGGGTACCTTCCACGATCCCGAGCGGCTGGAGGGCCACCTGGATCTGGTAGGTCCGGAAGCACGTGGTGCCGAAGCCGGGATCCGAGGCGTCGCAGAGGTGCACGAAGGAGGAGGTGCCACCACGGTTCGAGCCAGGATCCAGGGCTGCCACGGAATAGCTGGTGTCCACCGGCAAATCGTTGAAGGAGAAGCTCCCATCCGCCCCGGTTGTCTCCGCCGTCAACACATAATTGCCCAGAAACAGCTGGACAACGGCATCGGGCACCGGATCGCCCGTTCCCGGCCAGACAACGGTTCCCGAGATCCCGGTGGGATGCAGACAGATGGGATCTCCAAGGTCCAGAAGCGAACCATCCGACGGCACGGTGATCACCATCCATTTCGTACCGTGGAGCGGGTTCGAGGCCCTCAAGCTCCAGCTACCCGCTGCAAGGCCGACGAAGTTGAATTCCTCACCCGTGCTCAGGTCCACATCCAGTGCGCGTTGCTGCAACGCAGGCGGCGTGACCGCGCTGGCAGGGTCACCGTCCATGAAGAACGGTTGGGGAGCGCCGGTCGCCCTCAGCTCCACATGGACCATGTCTCCGGGGCTGGAGGGCGCGTTGCCCGCCGTGCAGACGGCGACCCGGCCGTGCACACCACCGTTCTTTCGCAAGACGATGTCGAGCCCGGTGATGGCCTGAGCGGAGGCGATCGAACCGCCGACCCACCCAATCCCCGCATCACCGGAGCCGGAAGGCCCCGCAGCGTCGATCCTGAATCCCCCATGGTTGACGAGATCAAAGAAGTAACCGCCGTCAGGTCCAGTAGTGATCAGCTGCTGGGCCATCAGCCCGCCGTCGGAGTTGGTCACCCAAAGCTGGACGGTGGCGCCATCCACCGGAACCAGCTGCCCGCCCTGATCCTCGAGAACACGGCCCGCGATGGAGCCCGGTGCCGAGAAGTTGATGGTGATGGTCTGTCCGTCATCGCCGGGGTCAAGATCCTCGCTCTTCGAAACCTGCCCATAGAAGGCGTTCGTGGCCCGGACCGTCAAGAATCCGACACCCTCCGGAAGGTCCGTGATGTGCCCGTGACCTTCATCGTCAATGTAGCATTGGGCCGACGGGTCGCCCTGGACACACGGGTACCAGCCTTCTTTCGGCATTCTGCCGATCTTTCCCATGGAGGTGAGCCCTGGCTTCGAGAACTCGAGCTGCGAGAGCACGTCGGCCGTTCCCCCGCCCTGGGTATCGGCAATGGTCCTGACCTCCATGCTGACCAGCCCGCCGAGGACGAGGGTCGTCTGAGCAACGTCACCGTTGTAGAGAATGGTTGCGTTCCCCCGGCCCAGCCTCTCATCAAGGCTGACAAGAAGCACGTGGTTCCCAGGCCTGAGCCCTGTCAGCACGAAACTGCCGCCCCTTACCGAGTACGTTTCGTGCCCCCCACCGAAAAACGAGTCTGCCACGTGAGCCCCGCCAACGGGGTTGCCCGCCCGGTCCACCACGGTTCCCTGGATCGTGCCAGAGGCCTCCCCCAGGTCCAGGTCCACCGTCAAGACCTGCCCCTGCGCTGTCAGTGTGACCATTCGCGAGACGCCCTCACCGGTACCGGGATCGGTGGCGGCAAGAAAAACCGAACCGAGAAGTAGCTCATCCAGACGATAGTGGCCCTGGTCGTCCGTGATGGAATAGTGCCCCCCCTCTGCCTCAACGACCCAGACGCCTGCTGCCGGTGTACGGCTTCCCCCAACGTTGTGATAGACCGTCCCCTCCACGGAGGCGGTCGCCACCTGTGTGGTGACAATCTGAACCTCGTTGGTTGTATCGGCAAGCAGGTTTTTCTCTCGCTCTCCAATACTGAGCTTGCGCTCCGGATCCCATGCCTTGAACCATGCCGGACCGGCGGGGATCGCACTGATGGAAAAGGTGCCGTCGGACCGCGTCGTGGCGACGGCCACGGCGCCGCCGGCACTCTCTGGAACAACATAGACCTTGATACCGGGGAGGGGATCACCCGTTTCGCCCGAGACAACCGTTCCCTCAACGTCCCCGGTCGGTGGCGGCGCCGTGGTGGGCAGCACGATATCCACACGGGCCTGCTGCCCGGGACCGGGGATCACCGCCGTTGCGTAGACGAATGCATCTCCGTCACGCGCAGCGATCTGTACAGGGCCAACGGGAAGGTCCCGAAGAAGAAAGCTGCCATCCGCAGCGATGTTCCCCACGGCATGCTCTTCGGGATTGGTCGCCGATCGTGCCTCGATCACCGGATCGTTGAGCGGGGCACCGTCGTCCCGAACAAGTGTGCCAACCACATCGCCCCGTCCCACCATGGTGACCGTCAGCTCACGAACCTCACCGTCCCCAGGGAGGCGCGCGAACGACCGGGCCTCATGGGAAGTGGCCGGATCCAGGGCGCGGATGAGAAAGGCGGCGTGTCCCACGGGAATCTGGCCATCGCGGAAACGAACGGCATCAAAGACGAAACGTCCGTTGGAATCTGCTGTGACGGAATCAGATCGCGTCAGGATCCAGGTACAGCCGTTGGGAAAACACAGGTATTGCGCCTCGTACAGCTCCACGAGAGCTCCTGGAACAACGTTTCCGTCTCCGGCAATGACCACGCCGCGAGCCGCGCCGGTCGGCAGGTCGTCGGGGATCTCGATCGGCTCATCCGTCAGATCCAGGCTTCCTCCTCCGAGAAACGGAACCGCCTCGGAACCGGTGGAAAGCGTCAGCTGAGCATGCGGGTTGAGCGGCGCTGACGCGAGGAATACAAGGAAATGCGGATCGATCTGCTCGACAAGCTGTTCACCGCTCCGGGTACGGTCGATGGTCAGCGTCGGGTTCCCTGGGGGAAGCTCCAGATGAGAATCGACGGTCCATTGGGAGAGCTCAAGATCCTGCACGGCGTCGCTGTCGACGATCTGAGAGAAAAGAAGCAAGACCCTCCGGTAAGCGCCCTTATCCGGCGGCTGGAGCGTCCGGCCAAAAACGGCCCGAAGCAACCGTGGAGCCGGACGTCCTTGAATTACAACCGGTACGTCCGTCACCGAGCTCTCCATGCCGTCACCGTCGCTGTCCACGTGAAGCTCGGCCGTATCGATCGAAGGATCAATCTCCATGAAGGCCAGGCTCTGTGCCGCCGTGGGAATGAGACCGGGTTCAAAACGGCGCGTGGAGCCGTCAGGCATGACGATGACAACCGAAAGATCAACGTCGCCGACATCGAGGCCGTGGAGCTGGACCTGATAGCCGTTCTCGACCCAGTTGCCATCCCCGTCCACAGGGACGGCCACGAGGCCCACCTCGGCCGAGAAACCTCCCCCATCGGCGCTCACGTCGAGAACGGCGGCGCCCGGAAGCTCCCTCGTGAAGAGCGTTGTATCTGCCTGCTGTCCGGCCGCTCCAAGCCGTGAGCCCAGGCCGGAGAGAACCAGGCGGGCATTCCGGCCGTAACCGGCCCCCCGGGCAATCACCATGAGAAGCGGCCTTCCCGTGATCGCCAGCTCCTCGACCTCTGCAAGGGTATCCTCGGCCCCGAGGGAGCTCATTCGCCGTCCGAGAGCCAGGGCCAGCTCGGTTTCGAGCGCATGGCCCCGTCGCGAAGCCCGCCGCAGCGCGTCGAATCCCGTGTCCCAGGTTGCCGAGCCAATCCACCGCAGGCCAAAGTCGATCAGGCAACGATCCTGATCCTCTCCGA
>JAADFN010000143.1 GCA_013152895.1 Acidobacteriota bacterium
TCGCCTCAGCGTCGCCTCGCTTGGGGACTGCGCGCCGTGCTTCGGCCGTTGGCCTCGGCGTCGGCTTGCCCGGATTGAAGGTGGCTGCGCCGTGCCCCGGCCTGCGGCCGGGCCGTCGGCTTGCACCGATGTTGGGTCACTCCGAGGAGCCGGAGGCCTGTCCTCCCCCTCATTCTGAGCACCGTCATGCCCCTCTGGGGGTACCAGGACAGGGACGAACACGGAGTGTCGTTGGCCTCACTAAGACGAGTGATGACAGTGACATACACGAGATTCTCCACCAATCGGCCGTTCCTGCTTGTTGAGAGGCGCGGTTACTCCCGCTGGGCCATCACCGGTTCTCCGTTGAGCTCCACCCGGATGTTGATCTTGGACGTCGGGCGGAGCATTTCGGATACGGAGCAGTACTTCCCCTCGGAGAGCTCCACCGCTCTGAGCAGCTTGCTCGGATCGATGTCACCCCAGGCGCGGTAGACCACGTCCAGGACCGTGTAGACCCTCGGGTGCTCGTCGGCGCGCGATCCTTCCACCTCCACCTCGAAGCGCTCCAGGGGCTGACGCATCTTGTCCAGGATCGCCACGACGTCGACACCCGTGCATCCCGCCAGTGAGACCAACACGAGCTCCATCGGGGAGGCGGCCGCACCACCGTCGCGATGGGGGTTGTCGAGGACCAGCGAAAACCCGCTCCCGGTCGTCGCGACGAAACGATGATCTTCCACCCAACGGACCCGCGTTTTCAGACTGTCTCCCATGACCTCCTCCAGACCCCGAACGGGGCGAGAAAAGTTGGCACATCCGTGGCTGCGGTACGCCGCCCGTTCGTCTGCAGCACTACCGCTTGGAGTGGCGCCGCTTCGCCGGGGCGTGGTACATCACCGGGGACGGCAGGCTCTCCGGCGGGAAGCCAAGAGCCAGTGCGAAGTCACGGAGCTTGGACTGGATCCGGCGTTCGTTTTCGGGTCCCATCCGGAGCAGGAGACGTTGCGCCGGGCTCAGCTTCTCGAGCCGTGGATCGACGTACATGTAGGTCAGCACCTTGACCTTCAGGGGCACGTCTCCAGGCACGACCGGGGTGGCGAGCAGCACGACGATCGCCTTCCGAAGGGTGTCGCGGAACTGCCGCCCGGGCCGGGAGATCTGGGCATAAGCTTCGTCGATCAGCGGCTCGAGCCTGTTCAACGCCTTGACCGTCCCCTCGGTGTCAAGCGATGTGAAGACCTCCGCGACCATGTCATACCGGCGGAAGCTGCTGGGCGACGCGATGAAATGCCCCCCGGTCCGCCGAACGCGAAATTCGTTCCGTGGCCTGAGAAAGGAGAACTGTGAAACCGGGCTCTCCCCCCGGGCGACCAGGGCGACCGCGGCCACGAACCTCCGGATAAGGTCCTTGTTGGCCAGCCATTCGACCAGAGCCGGCCGTGAGGACAAGCCCGCGACCACCTGCCGGACAAACTGATCGCTTGTGCTCAATGTCACGCCTGCGGGGATTCCGGTTTCGGCCGGCACCGCCGTCGGAACCGGCGTTGGCGTCGGCTGAACCACCGCCACCCGGCGTGGGGCCTTGCTCCTCGTGCTCACAACGACCAGACCAACGATCACAATCACCACGACCGCAACGCCAGCGATCCACCACACGCGAGCTTTCCGATTCATCGTCCGCCCCCTTCCTTCAAAGTCCACGAACCGTGCCATTCGACACCACACGGCTCAGGTCCACGTTCCCGATGACAGCTTAGCCGATTTTCCGCCGGGCGTCGCCGCTCGCGGTAGAATGCTCGCCCGTAGGAGGCATGCAGTGCTCAAAACTGAATACCAAGCCGCCCTCGACGCCGTCCGCGAGGCGTGCCGCCTGACCCGCGCCGCGCAGGCCGAGATTGCCGCATCGAGCGAGCGGATCCTCAAGGACGACCTGTCTCCCGTCACGATCGCGGATCTCGCCGCCCAGGCCGTTATCACTGCCCGGCTGACCGAAGCCTTTCCAGAGATCCCGATCATGGCCGAGGAGGACACGGCAGCCTTGGCGGGCCCGGGCGGCTCAGCGATCGAATCCACCGTGCTCGCGCTCACGAGCGGTGTTTCCGGTATCAGGACCTCGAGCCGGCTCCGCTCTCTCTTGGGTCTTGGGACGCACCCCGGCGGACCGCATGGACGCTTCTGGGTCCTCGATCCGATCGACGGGACGAAAGGTTTCCTCCGGGGCGGACAGTACGCGGTTGCCCTGGCGCTCATCGAAGACGGAAAGGTCATGCTGGGACTGGTTGGCTGCCCCAACCTCCCGTTGCAGCCCGGCGCTGCGCAGACATCCACCACATCGGGCTGCATCTTCGCCGCCATTCGCGGACAAGGCGCGAAGCAGTGGCCCGTGGGCGAGGGCGCTCCGGTCCGGCTTTCGGTTGACGCCGTCACCTGGCCCGAGAGGGGCTCGTTCTGTGAATCGGTCGAGCCTGGCCACACGTCTCACGGCGCCACGGCCCGCGTCGCCGCGCGCCTCGGCATTACGGCGCCACCGTACCGCGTCGACGGCCAGACGAAATACGGCATCGTTGCACGGGGCGAGGCATCCATCTACCTCAGGCTCCCCAGCCGGCCCGGTTACCACGAGAAGATCTGGGATCACGCGGCGGGCTCTGTTCTCATCGATGAGGCCGGGGGCCGGGTGACCCACGTCGATGGTCAGGCACTGAACTTCTCAGCGGGACGGACGCTGCCGAACGCCACCGGGATCGTCGTGACAAACGGGCTGCTCCACGACGCCGTCCTGGAGGCCGTCCAGCACGGGCTCGGCGATCCGATCACACCGCGTACAAGAAACGGTATACTCGAACCCATGAAAAACCATAATGGGAGTTCGAACGATGACGCACTCTGAAAGTCCCAGAGCGGCGAGGCAACGTACCGTGCGGCGTTCCCTCATTCTGATCATGCTTGCGGCGTTTCTCTTCGCCGGGATCGCCGGCGCCACGACGGGCTTCGTCGTCATCCTCAAGAGCGGCCAGCGAATCCGCGCCAAAAAGGCCTACGAAATCAAGGGCAACCAGGCGTGGATCACGCTTATTACCGGGACGGTGACGACGATTCCGCTCAATATGGTCGACGTGGTCGCGACGGAGCGGTATAACCGCCTTGGCTTCGGGAGCGCGCTGACCGTTGAAGGGGTCGACACCAATCGGGCTGTGCCGACTCCAACACCCATCGCACCTCTGGGCTCCATCGCCTCGATTCAACCCCAGGGCGTCAACAGCGTCCTCGGCTCGTCGGCTCCCCCCACTCCCACGCCAACGCCGGGCATCAAGCTTCAGAGAAGCCCGTACCGGAATAGACGCGTGGATGCGGCATTCCAGCGCATCTTCGACGAGCAGCACCTGTACCTCTATCGAACCAGCCAAGGTACGCGTCCGGATTACTACTTCGTCCTGGCGACGACGGACTCCGAGGCCCAGGTGTTCCACGCCCCGCCAGCGCATACACGCTGATTCACAAGCTGCATCCGGAGCTTTCACCGAAGGCCGTCGAGCTGTCCATGCGAACGACGGCCGGAAAGCCGGCCGGGACGTTTCGCCTGACTCTCGCCATGGCCCAGGAGTTGACGTCGGGGAAAATCGGGGTCGCGCAGTTCTACGTGTCGAACGTCATCTTTTGACCGGTGAACATCGTTCGAGCATGCTCGGCCACGGCGTTCATCCGGGCAAGGACACGGCGAGCATCACAGTCGTCGGCGCAGGGATCGCCGGGCTAACGGCCGCGTGGCGGCTGAGCCAGGCGGGATACCGGGTTACGGTTTTCGAGCGCGACGCGGTCGCCGGGGGCCTGGCGCAAACGTTCGATGCCAGCGGTGAGCCGCTCGAAGTGTTCTATCATCACCTTTTCACTTCGGATACGGCCTATGTCGAGCTCGCGCGCGAGCTCGGGCTGGAGCACACGATCGCCTGGCTTCCCTCCAGAATGGGCATGTGGAGTGACAAACGCCTGTGGGACTTTGGAACTCCCGGCTCGCTTCTGCGGTTTCGTCCCTTGAGATTCTCCGACAAGGTCAGGTTCGTCCTTGGAACCCTCAGGCTGCAACGCACGGCCCGCCCGGAGAGCTTTGAAAACATTACCGCAGCGGAGTGGATCAAGACGCACGAAGGTCCCCGCGTCTGGGACGCGGTGTGGGGGCCCCTCTTTCACCAGAAGTTCGCGAGCGAAGCGGAAAAGGTTGCCATGGTCTGGCTTTGGGGCAAGCTCCGCCTGCGCGGAAGCTCGCGGACCCGATCGGGGATGGGTGAACGGCTCGGTTACATGGAGGGCTCGTTCGCCCGGTTGACCAACGCACTCGTCATGGCGATCGATGGCGCCGGCGGTGCCGTGAGGCTCAAAACCCCGGTCCAGCGGATCGAACGCGCTCAGAACGGGTTCAACGTCATGACCGATGCTGGAACGCAACGGTCGGACCGCGTCATCCTCGCCGTCCAGATCCCCGACTATCTCACCCTCGCGGGCCATCTCCTCCCGGCCGGCGAGCGTGAACGCCTGGGGCGGCTTCGGGCCACCGGGGCGCTGTGTACCGTCCTGGAGATGTCCCATCCTCTCAGCCCGTATTATTGGCTCAACATCGCTGATCGCGATCTCCCTTTCGGGGGGCTCATCGAGCACACGAACTTCATCCCTCCCGGCCGCTACGGGGGCCGTCACATCCTCTACATCTCGAATTATCTCCTCCCCGAAGATCCCCTCATGAACGCGGACGAGCGGCAGGTGCTCGATCTCTATCTTCCCGCCCTGAAACGCATCAACCCCGATTTCCGGCCCTCCTGGATCTTGGCCAGTCACCACTTCCGTGCGGCCTATGCCCAACCGATCGTCACCACGGGGTATCGCCAGCTCATCCCGGCATACCGCACGCCTGTCACCGGCCTGTACCTCGCTTCAATGGCCCAGATTTTCCCCGAGGACCGGGGCCAGAACTACGCCGTCGTCTCCGGGGACCGAGTCGCCGCCGAAGTCATGGAGGACCTCGCAGAGAGTCCCACAACCTGAGACCCATAATCACGAGAGGTTCCCATCCTCTCCGGCCGAGCATACAAGCGGATTGTCACCTGGCCCGGGAAGATTCCAGCACTGCCTTGGGTTATTGAAACCGAGGGCCGGCACTCGCATGCGAGCGCCGGCCGGAGAACCGTGATGCATGAACAGGGTGACCACACCGGACGTGCGCAAGCCGGTAGAGGGAACCCATGGAGCGTCCAAATGTAGTAGGATTCACGCGTCGCCGGGAAGGCGGGCGGGATGACATGGAGCCCTCTGACACGCGAGGGACTCCTGAAATACAACGTGGAGGAGATTCATGGGTGGAAAGACAATCGTCGTTGATGACAAGACATTTGACGAAAAGATCCTGCAGGCCGACAAGCCGGCGATCGTCGACTTTTGGGCCGTGTGGTGTGGCCCGTGCCGTATCATCGGACCGATCGTCGAACAGCTTGCCGAAGAGTACGATGGGAAGATCGTCGTTGGAAAGCTCGACGTGGATTCGAGCAGAGAGACCGCCATCAAGTTTGGCATCCAGGCGATTCCAACCCTTCTCTTCTTCAAGAACGGGGAAGTGGCCGACCGGGTGATCGGCGCCGTCGACAAACGAACGCTCAAGGCCAAGCTCGACGCCCTCCTCTGAATTGCCACAGCCCGAGATACACCGGAACAATCCACATGGGCCCCGACTCGGGGCCCAATATCTCACCGCCTCCTTCACCGATCCAGGCAATTGTAGCGAAAGGGAGATGGAAGAACATCATGAGATTGTGATACCGGGCACGGTTCCGCGCGAATTCGTTCTGCGAACGCCTCATCGGCACGATCCGCCGCGACTGCCTCGACTATCTGATCCCCCTCTCCCAAAAGCACCTCCGGCCGGCTCATACTCAAGGAGTACGTCGCCTACTACAACCACCACCGCCCCCACTCGGGCCTCGGGCCGGGCATCCCCGACCCGCCCGAAGACCTCCCCGTCGAACCCCAGCCCGACCGGCATCGCCTGCCGGATGGGATCAAGGTCGTGAGTACCCCCGTCCTCGGCGGACTCCATCACACCTACCGGCTCGTCAAGGCCGCGTGAACGGCACAGCCAAGGAGACGGCGACAACTCAGAAGAGCACGCGCACAGGGCGGAGCTGTGCCAGAAGAAGCCGCCACGCCCCGCGCAGCACGCCGGTGAAGCCGCGCGCACCTTCCGTCTTCGACCGTCCTCGTCATCCTCACTCCTCAGCACTCCCAGAATCTCCACTTCGGGCCGTCGTCAAGCCTTCCGAAACCCCCGGATTCATTTTTTGCGGACCACAGCCGGATGGGATCAAGGTCGTGACCACCCCCGTCCTCGGCGGACTCCATCACACCTACCGGCTCGTCAAGGCCGCGTGACAACCGGCGGGAAGGCCCATCAAACAACCTGACCGGAAGAGAGCAGAGTGCTAGAGGTGTGCGCAAATGACCGGATTCCGACGCTCCTCGCCTGGAATCCGCCGTCCCTCTCGCGCCGCTCACTGCTCCCCTCGGCACCACCGCTCCGCTCATCGGCCTCACTAAGCCTCCTCATTCGTCATCTTCCGCCCCCTCTTACCGCTTCCGAACCCCCGGATGGATTTTTTGCAGAGGACACCTCAATTTTGCAGGGAACAGTACAACTACGATAGAAGAAATAACAAACCACCGATAACCATCGCCAGCCAGATCAACAAGGCGAGTGTTGCCGAAAACTTGGGATCCAAACCTGGATTGAGAATTCTTTGATCTCGATGCTTACGAATGAAGAGGATGTTCCGGAGAGCTCCAAACAGCCCCACCATCATAAGGAGAACACCTTCAGCGATGTTTGGTTTCATCAGCCGCTTCACCTGTAACTGAAAATGTAAAGTCATTTACGGCCTGTAATACGATCTTCTCCTCAGTCATCAGCAACCGTGCTCCTTTGATTGACTTGTTGATTTCTTCGGGCATTACCAACAGAGCAGCATGCACCATGAATCCTCGCACGTTGCGATGGCGGACATCTTTCGCAAGGTCGATAGCACCCGCACCAAGTCCTGCCGTTTCTCCTACTGCTAACGCTGTTCCCGCAATAGGTAGAGCGCCTACCGCAGTGGCAACTATTGCAACCTTCATACCCCCGTACTGAATAATCTTGAGGTTCAGCCGAAGGAACTGGAGCGCTAACGCTTCCTGCTGTGCGTAGGTCAGCTTGATGAGCTTCGGCGAACGAATGAGCTGCGCTAATCCTGGGTTGTCATACCTCGGCAGAATCGGGTACTTCTTCAATAACCGCGCCTGCTCGTCAAGAGGCAGCAACCTCCCCTGTACGTCCACCAACGCGGTCGTTACAGTTGACCCAAAAACCTCGTGCGTTTTCGGATCTGCGTACCACGCTTCCACGAAGTCAAGCACTGGCAAGACCACGACTCTCGGCCGGTTACGGTACCGCTCCATCGCCCGTTGGTAGGCGGGATTCGTCTTTCCGAACGGTCCAACATCCCAGTCGTCGCGCAGGCCAAACGGATCGCGGAGGTTCTGTGGGTCATACCCTACGTACTGGTAAAGGTCCACGCTATCCACCGGACCAAGGGGATCCCTCTCCCCAAACACTCCGGTTTCTGGGAGGTACCAGCGATTGCGGTAGGAGTACATCCCGAGATCGGCATGCCACGTCCTGCCCTGGAAGAGGGTGGTGAGGCCGTAGGCGCTCTGGGCTTCGCGCTGGGTGTCGGTGGGGGCAGCGTAGGCCAGGAGAAGCGTCTGGTCGCTGGTGCTCAGATGGGTGAAGGATGTAGGTGTCGCGCCGATGGTGTTCGAAGCGAGGTCGGCGAGGTTGAGCGAGGAGAGGGTGTAGGTACCACCGATGGGATAGGTGGTTGGATCGGTTGGCGTCCACTTCAGAAGTTTCGATGTGACCCTGGTTGCCGCGCCATCGACGGGCTGGCCGCCGCGGGTGATACTCACCGCGCTTGCCAGGTCGAAGCCCGATGCCGGCTGGACGGGCTCGTCGAAGAGGAGG
>JAADFN010000144.1 GCA_013152895.1 Acidobacteriota bacterium
CACTGGCGGCGTGTCTTTCCGTGCCTCCAGCCGGGAGCGTGGGCCTCGATGTAAGCCTCGGCACAGGCTTTGAACGTCGGCACGGCGCGGCGCGTAGCCCGGCGATGGGAAATAGGGTCAACCCCACGAGCAACGAGCTTGCGGGCATCCCGTGCGGCTTCCCGGGCCTCGGCGAGTGACACCCGGTCTGTCGGGCCTAGGCCCATCTCACGTTCGCGCCCGGCCCAGGTGTAGCGAAACAGCCATGCGCGGGAGCCGTTCGGCCTCACGCGGAGCCACAGGCCGCCGCCGTCGCCGTGCTTGCCAACCCCGGCATTTCGGACTTCCAGAGCGGTCAATTTCCCGGTCTTCGCCATATTCAGCCTCCCCGGTCCCCTAACCGGTCCCCATTCCCAACACGGATTATAGCAGATTTTGCTAGACCGTGCTGGACGGTCGTATTCGCATATCCCTATGAGAGAGAAGGTTATGAGAGGCTTTCTTGGAAGTCGTGAGATAAGGGGATGGAGCCAACGCGCGGACTCGAACCGCGGACCTGCTGATTACGAATCAGCTGCTCTACCAGCTGAGCTACGTTGGCGCGCGCGAGAATGTACCATCCTCTTTTCCGGTGCGCAAGAGGGGCGGCGTTCGAAATCCCGGCGCTCGTGGAACGTCCCCGGAAACAACCACGGCGTGGGACGCGTCCCCGTGCCACCGATCGGCCGCACGGGGACGCCGAACCGCTCCCACCGTAAAGCACACGGGCCACGTCCCGCCACCTGGAAGCGGGACGGTTGATGATGAAGTCGTGCGAGATCATGGTCTGGCTCGCATACCCGCGCGTGATCAGCCCGGCGAGGACGTCGTACCGCTGCCCGTCCATCGGGCAGCCGACGATCCCCTGGAGGCCCATCCGGTCCCATGCGCCGAAGACGCCATGCTCGAGGGGGGCGATCTGGTAGTCGATATCGAGGTTGTCGGAGATGTGGCCGACCTGGATCCGCTCCGGGTCGGCGCCCGCTTCGATCAGCAGCTTGGCCTGCTTGGGACACCATCTTTCGTCGTGCTAGTATGCCCGCGTGCGGCGTCAGCCGCCGGTTGTTCCTCAAAAAACTGGGAGGTGTTGTATGCCAAACGGTATCTTTCCCGTTCCAAGTCCCGTCAACGAGCCGATTCGCGGCTATGCGCCGGGTTCGTCCGAAAAAGCGGCGCTAAAAGCAAGAATGCAGGAGATGCTGGCCGAGCGGATCGAGATTCCCCTGATCATCGGCGGCAAGGAAGTCCGGACCGGGAAGACGGCCACGGCCGTCTGCCCCCACGATCACGGCCACGTGCTTGCGACCTACCACCAGGCCGGTCCCGCCGAGGTCACGGCGGCGATCGAGGCGGCTCACGAGGCCTGGAAAACGTGGTCGGAGATGGACTGGGAGGCCAGGGCGGCGATCTTCCTCAAGGCGGCCGATCTCCTCGCCGGACCGTGGAGGGATACGCTCAACGCCGCCTGCATGCTGAACCAGTCGAAGACGGCATTCCAGGCCGAGATCGACTCGGCCTGCGAGCTGATCGACTTCTGGCGTTTCAACCCGCACTACATGCGGTTCCTCTACGAGCAACAGCCCGCCAGCAGCCGGGGCATCTGGGATTACGTCGAGTACCGCGCCCTGGAAGGCTTCATCTTCGCCGTCACCCCGTTCAACTTCGCATCGATCGCCGGCAACCTGCCGACGGCCCCGGCCATGATGGGCAACGCCGTCCTGTGGAAACCGGCGTCTTCCGCCGTGTTCACGGCCCATTACATCATGAAGCTCCTCCAGGCCGCCGGCCTGCCGGACGGGGTCATCAACTTCATCCCTGGACCCGGCCGCCACGTCGGCGATCCGGTCCTGGCAAGCCCCGAGCTCGCGGGCATCCACTTCACCGGCTCCACCGGTACGTTCCAGGCGATGTGGCGGACGATCGGCGCCAACATCGCCGACTACAAGACCTACCCCAGGATCGTCGGGGAGACGGGGGGCAAGGACTTCGTCTTCGCGCATCCCTCCGCCGACGTCCCGGCCCTGATCACCGCCCTGATTCGCGGCGCCTTCGAGTACCAGGGGCAGAAGTGCTCCGCGGCATCGCGCGCGTACATTCCGCGCTCGCTCTGGCCGCAGGTCAAGGAAGGCCTGGTCGACCAGGCCGCCCAGATCCGGATGGGATCTCCCCTCGATTTCAGGAATTTCATGACGGCCGTCATCGACCGGGCCGCGTTCGAGAGCATCATGTCGTACCTCGATTTCGCGAAGAAGTCGAGCGACGCCGAGATCATCTGCGGCGGCAACGGCAATGCCGAGACCGGCTACTTCATCGAGCCGACGATCGTCGAGACCACCGATCCCCGTTTCAAGCTGATCGCCGAAGAGATCTTCGGACCGGTGCTCACCGTCTACGTCTACGATGACGCCAAGCTCTCCGAGACGCTGGAGCTGTGCGACACGACCAGCCCGTACGCCCTGACCGGCGCCATTTTCGCCAATGACCGCCACGCGATCGTCACGATGATGCAGGCCCTGCGCCACGCCGCCGGCAATTTCTACATCAACGACAAGCCCACCGGCGCCGTCGTCGGCCAGCAACCGTTCGGCGGCTCCAGAGCCTCCGGAACCAACGACAAGGCCGGCTCGTTCATGAACCTGCTCCGCTGGACCTCCCAGCGAGCCATCAAGGAAACGTTCGTCCCGCCGACCGACTTCACCTATCCCTTCATGGGCGAAGAGTAAGCGTTCCCGTTTCGGTACGCCCGACGGCCGGACCCGCCAGGTCCGGCCGTTTCCATGTCCCGCTCCTCGCTCAGGCGGCCGGCGCACGCGTACCGCCCAGCCTCCCGCCACATCCGCTACTCCATGGTCACCACGCGAGCGCGAACCATGTGTGAGGGGTGCGATTTCAAGAGCTGAACGGCGGAACGCCTCTGAGCACAGTCCGGAATCTTTTCAAGACTGCGCACGATTTCCAGGTTTTGAACGATGTCGTGTGGATGCTCGAGAGCGCATGTGGCCAACGGTACAGCCGCCTCTTCACCTTTCCGGTTTCCCAAGCTTATTATGGCGCCCATCCTCACCTCCGATAATGGGTGGCGCAACGCGTGAATGAGACGTTCTTCATAGGATGCGTCTTCTTTCCACGCGCCCATATCGGCACCACAATATGGGCACACTTCTATTCCTTCAGAAACCTCGTGAAAGCAGGAGGGGCAGAAATACGTCAGCATCGGTGTCCGCTCTCCGTTCGCCCAACGTCCTGCCGAAACGGCCCCTCGTTTCTCGTGACCTTCAACGCCGTCCAGCTGCGTGCGACGTGCAGGAGTAGGCTGCTACAAGGTGGCATCTGTATCCGATCGCCGCTCTCCGAACATCATCGTAACACGATGCCAAGGTCCCATGAACGCTCCACAAGGCGTATGAGCCGTATGCACAAATGGGTCATCCAACGTGCGCTCCCCAACGGTTGCAATCCGACACATTTGACGATCCCAGACGAATACCGGCGACAGGGGACCGGTCGAACCAGTCACGCGTCCACGCCACAAACCGGCCCGGGATACCGGGAGGGCGTGCCGCAGGTCCGAAGCGAAGGATCTGGGGGGTAACCCGTGGCTTCCCCCTCTTGTCCGCGTCTCGACGATCCAAATGTTTTCCTCAACCGTGATTGACAGCTCTCGCGTACACCGTTACTCTGCATCCGCGCCGGATTCGCCCCTGGAGGACAGATCCGACGCAAGGAGAGAACAGAGATGAGCGACCCAGCAGAAAGCGACGGCGGCAGTTCGAAACGTCCTGGCGACGTACCGCTGCCACCACGGCTGCCGCGCAGAGTCGGGTCCGGTCAGGAAGCGGGGAGCACGGGATTGATTCCCGGGTAAACCCGGCGGGATCCTCCCGGGCCGGCCCCACGTGCGGCGGATTCGGGAGGCGATCATGACAACCCAGCTTTTGGTTCCGGAAATTCTCGAGCTTCTCGAGCACAACGATATCGACAGCCTCCGCGAGTTCTGTACCAACGAGCACCCGCGCGTCGTCGCCGATCACCTCTCCTCGCTCAAGACGGCCGACATCTGGAAGGTGCTCAGGCATCTCGATCCAGACCTCCGAGCGGGGATCTTCAGCCACTTCGACGACGATCTCCAGGTCGAGATCGCGGCCACCCTTCCCCGCAACGAGCTCGCGCAACTGTTGTCCGACATGCCTCCCGACGAGCGCGTGGACCTGTTCAAGCAGATCCCCCAGGAGCGGCAGGAGAAGGTGCTTCCCGCGCTGGCACAGGCCGAACGCGAGGACATCCGGCGGTTGGCTGCCTATCCCGAGGGCACGGCCGGCTCGGTCATGACGTCCGACTACGCCTCGCTTCCACCGGACATCACGGCCCAGGAGGCCATCGACAAGCTCCGCCACGAGGCGCCCGACAAGGAAACGATCTACTACGCGTACGTCGTCGATCCCGACCGCCGGCTTCTCGGTTTCCTCTCGCTGAAAGACCTGATTCTTGCCGACCCCAATACCAAGCTCGAGGACATGATGCAGCGGGAGGTCATCTTCGTGCGGGCCACCGATGACCAGGAAGTCGCCGCCCGGAAGATCCAGAAGTATGACCTGATCGCACTTCCCGTGGTCAACGGCGACAACGCTCTCGTCGGCATCATCACCCACGATGACGCCCTCGACGTCATCACCCAGGAGCAGACCGAGGACATGGAAAAGATGATGGCCATCGGCGGCTCCCACGAAGCCGGCGTCTACCTGGGGACCCCGGCCTGGGCGCATTTCAAGAATCGCGCCGGGTGGATCGTTGGCCTGGCCGCCATGGAAATCATCTCTGGCTGGATCATCCACAACTACGAGTCGACCTTGAACCACCTGATGATCCTGGCGCTCTACATGCCGATGATCGCCGATACCGGCGGCAATACCGGGAGCCAGTCCGCGACGGTCGTGGTCCGCGCCCTCGCGCTCGGCGAGGTTCGCCCAAAGGATATTTTCCGCGTCCTGTACAAAGAGCTCAAGATCGCCGTCATGCTCGCGGCGGTGCTCGGTGTGCTCTCGTGGGCCAAGGTGATGTTCCTGTCCCACAACTCGTACATTCCGCCTGGATTCTCCCTCCTTCACATCGCCGAGGTCATCGGCATCGCCCTCGCGGTCCAGGTGGTCACGGCGACGCTCATCGGTGCGCTGCTTCCCCTGATCGCGGCCAAGCTCAAGCTGGACCCCGCCGTGGTGGCGAGCCCGGCCCTGACAACGATTGTCGATATCACCGGCCTCCTGATCTATTTCACGACGGCCAGCCTGATGCTCGGCCTCTGACCCGGGAGAGCACGCGATGCGACCGCTCCTCATCATCAAGGCCGGAGAACCGAACGAGACCATCACGAGGCGCCACGGCAGCTTCGAGGACTGGATCCTCGCGCGGATGACGCTCCCGCGGGAGGGCGTTCAGATCGTCGACGTCTTCCGTGACGCGCGCCTGCCCGACCCCGCTTCCGTCAGCGGCGCCATCGTCACGGGCTCGCTCGCCATGGTCACCGAGTGCCACCCCTGGGCGGAAGCCACGGCAGCCTGGCTGAGAACGGCGATCCCCGCAGGGCTCCCCGTTCTCGGAATCTGCTTCGGCCACCAGCTCCTCGCGCACGCCTTCGGCGGACGTGTCGGGGACAACCCGCGCGGACGGGAGATCGGAACGGTCCAGGTTCGGCTGCTCGGTGCCGCTCGGGAAGATGCGCTGTTCGGTGCTTTGCCCGGCGAGCTGACGGTTCAGGTCACGCACCTCCAGTCGGTGCTCACACTTCCGCCCGGCGCCGTGCGCCTCGCGGAGAACGGCCACGAGCCGAACCATGCATTCCGGATCGGTCCGCGAGCCTGGGGCGTTCAGTTTCACCCCGAGATCACACACACCATCATGCGCGCCTTGATCGGCGAGCAACACGCCGCTCTTGCGACGGAAGGACTCGATCCGAACGTCTTGAAACGCACCGTCAGGAGCTCCGCCGTTGGCCGCAGGATCCTGGAGAGGTTCACCGAGATCGCCCGCAAAGAAGCAGCCACGTAGACCCTCGGATGCGGTATCCTCCCGCCATGCCACGTCAGGTCCCGGCGCTCGCGGAGGCGAAGCTCACCGAGAAGCGTTCGAGGTTTTTCGCGCTTGTCTTCCCGGCCGATTCCCTCGACGAGGCCATGAACAAGGTCAAGGTGCACCGGACCAAGCACCGTCGTGCACGCCACGTCTGCTGGGCCTGCCGCGTTCCGGGCCCGGACGGGGCCATCGTGGAACAGATGCGCGACGACGGCGAGGTCGGTCACCCCGGCCGCATCCTCCTCGAGCTGCTGCAGCGCCGTGAGCTCGCGGGCGGCATCGTGGTTGCCCGGGTCTTCGGAGGCGTCAAGCTCGGCGTCGGCGGCGTGTCCCGCGCCTTCCGGGAGGTTGCTCAGGCCGCGCTCGACGCCGCGGACCGGATGCAGTAGGCCAACCTGAAAGGCGTGATCGTCTCAGCTAAGATACGGCGCTGGAGGTGACAATGGCGCGGTACGCCCCTGTTTTCTTTCTCACCGTCATGACGGCCTGCACGCCGCTCTTTGCCGGGGATCCAGCCGGCCCGCCGATGTCCGGATGGCGATGTTCGATCGGGCTCAGCTACATGGCAACCACCGGGAACACATCGACGACGACGGGCGGTTTGAACTTTGATTGCGACCACACCGGGGTTCGCTGGAAATCAACCTCGAGCGTGGATGCGCTCCGCGAGCGGCGCGACGGTCATCTCGACGCCGAGCGGTTCAATGCCAGGACCCAGCTCACACACGTGGGGGCCACGAGATGGGGGTTGTCGTACGGCGCCGAGCTGCACCGTGACCAGTTCGCCGGCATCAATCTCAGGTCGGTTCTCAACCTCGGCGCCGGGGCGACGTACGGGCTCAACAGACGGACATCGCTTGACGTCAACCTCGGTGGCACGTGGACGTACGCCAATCTCAGGAAGGACGAGACCAGGAGCACGCTCGGCGGCCTTGTGGCCGGACGTCTCACGTGGCGGATCTCCCCAACAGCCACTTTCAAGCAGGATCTCGAGCTCTACCCGAACTTCACGGACACCACCGACTACCGGATCGTCGCCAAAACATCGCTGGAGGCCTCGATCAACAAGGCCCTCGCGTTGAAGCTCTCGTACCTCGTCCGGTATGACAACCTCCCGGCGCCCGGGAAAGTGTCAACAGACACGACCACGACAACGTCGCTCGTCATTCATTTTTGACCTGCAGCACGGCGAAGCTCCAGCCGCTACAGGAGAGAGACGTGGCGGGGCGCAAGGCTCCCCTCAACCCTCGCCATCTCTCCGGAAGTGTTCCTCCCACTCCCACCTGTTCCACCACTCCGCCTCGATCCCGCGGCAACGCACGGTGAACGCCGAGCAGGCGATACAGCCGTCCCCCCGGATCACGGACGGATCTTCGAGCGGCGGGTACGTTCGGATCAGCTCCCGCCCCAGAGCTTCGACCTCGCTTTCAGCCGGCGTCATCGGCCGGTCCTCGAGCTCGAAGACGCCGGCCCGGGGAAGGCGATCGGCGGCTTCGAGAAAGAGCACCGAGTTTTCCTTGTCGATGTGTTCCCAGAGGATCCGCGCCACCTGCCGCGCCGCGTCCCGGTCGCCACGCCCGATCCGTTCTGCGAGCTCCCCCACGAGCGCATGTTCCTCCTGGATCACCTTGATCGGGTTGCTGTCGGCGGGGATCTCGAGCGCCTCGATCAGCGCCGGAATGAGGAGACCGTCCTCTCTCCCGTGATGAAACCCGCCGCTGTACACATCGAGAAAACGCGCGAAGGATACGGCGTCTTCACGCTTTCCATCCTCTTCGGCCCACCGGAAGAGCGATCCGGCGAGCTGTTCGATGAGCTCATGCTCCCGTTCCAGGCTCTCGAGTAATCTCATGGACGTTCCCCCTGCCGCACGTGCTTCGATACTGCACCAGTCCCGCGCGCATCCGCTTCCCACAACGGCCGCACGACGGCCGCGGTGTCCGGCCCGCGCGGATCCGCCGCGGCTTCCACCTGGCCAGCCGCAAGAACAGCGACGGCGTTGACCTCCCCCAGGCTGGAAACAACCCGGATCTCGTAGCCGCGCCGCCGGAGCGCCCCGTCGGTTTCCGGCGCCAGGGCGTCCGGCTCCGCATCGATCCGGTCCGGCAGCCACTGGTGGTGTAACCGCGGGCGGTCGACGGCGGCCTGGAGCTGATCTCCATCGACGATCACGTTGAGCATCACCTGGAGGGTCGCCGTCGGAATCCGGGAGCCCCCGGGCGAACCGAGCGCGAGCACTCGCGTGCCCTGCCAGAGTACCGTCGGGCTCATCGAGGACAGCATCCGTTTCCCAGGTCCGACGCCGTTGGCCCGTCCCTGGATCAGCCCGTACAGGTTCGGCCGGCCGGGCGCCGTGGCGAAATCATCCATCTCGTTATTGAGAAACATGTCAAGCCCCGGTACGACGAGTCCGCACCCGAAGCTCCCGTTGAGCGTCGTGGTCATGCTGACGACGTTGCCCACCCCATCCGCCACGGAGATCTGGGTGGTCTCGCGCCGCTCGGAGAACGGCCGCTCCCCCGGCCAGATGCGGATCTTCGCCGACGGGGTTGCCCGTCTCCGGTCGATCCCGGCCGCCCTTTTCGAAAGCCACGCGGGAGCGAGCAGATCGTCCGCCGTCGCGCCGCTCGTCAGCGGATCGCCGAGCAGGAAACGGTCGGCGAACGCGCGCCGCCACGCTTCCACCAGGAGTGCGTCCCGGTCGGCGCCGAACCGGGGCAAATCCCCCCAGTCGAGCCGCTGGAGGATGCCGACGGTCTCGCCGAGAATGATCCCGCCCGACGAAGGCAGGCCCATCGACGCCACGTGCCATCCCCACGCGTCGAACTGTACCGGAGCTCGCCACACCGGCCTGTACGCGCCCAGATCGGCCGCGCTCAGGACGCCTCCATGGCGGCGGGACGCGATCTCCACCGCTGCTGCCGCCGGTCCGGACGTGATCGCCTCGGGACCCTCCTCCGCATACGCCTCCAGCAGCGCCGCAAGGCCGGGGAGCTTGATCAGCGTGCCGGCTCGGGGTGCACGGCCACCGGGAAGCCACAGTGACGCGGTCTCCGGAAAGCGGGAGAGCAGCTTCTCGTGGGTGCGCAGGTCGCGCGCGAGCCGCGGGCTGACGCGGAATCCATCCCGGGCAAGACGGATCGCCGGCGCCACGACGGCGGCCCACGGGAGCTTGCCCAGCTTCCTGTGAAGCTCGTACAACCCTCGCGGCGACCCCGGCACGCCTGCGGCCAACGGCCCGACCAGCGACTTTTCAGGGATGGGACGCCCCCGCCGGTCGAGATACATGTTCGAGCGGGCCCCGGCCGGCGCCGTTTCCCGGAAATCCAGGCTCGTCACCCTCCCAGCCATGCGGGCGACGGCGAATCCGCCACCCCCGAGGTTCCCGGCCTCCGGGAACACGACCGCGAGCGTCAGCGCAACCGCTACCGCGGCATCGGCCGCGTTGCCCCCGTGCCTGAGCATCTCGATGCCGACCATGGTCGCCCGTCGGTCGGCCGACGCCACGGCGCCGCCGGTCCCCCGGGCGGGAGGAGGATCCGCGGCCTGGATCCAGCCGGCGCCGAGCAGGCAGCTTCCGACGACCACCGCCACGGCCACGGTGCCGCGGGCTCTCCCGCCACGAAAAAAGGAGTGGATTCTCATCACGGACAAGTGTACGTCATCGGCCGCGCCGATCAGCCGCCCCAACCGGCTACCGCCGCGTGAAGCCGCGCCGGTCGTCGAACGAGGCCGAGGCTTCTCCCTCGACGTCAAGATCGAAAAGAACCAGGAGCATCTCCCCTCATTGTAGCGAAGCCCCGCCGGCGCGTCGCCGTGAGCGCCCTTGCAACCGACGCCGAAAAGGCAGGCCGGCGCACGTGCGCGTTGCGGACAGCGCACGCCTGCCGTAGGCATCGTGGATATGCGCGATGTAGACTCAGGTTTTCTGATCCTCACGGCCAAGATTCGACACGCAATCTGAGCCGTGAATCATAAGAATTTCGCGCCAGAGGGTTGACACGGCCATCCTCACCTCTTATATTAGCGCTAGCACTCAGGGTCTGTGAGTGCTAAATTATGAAGTCAACTTGAAAGGAGTGAGTGAGATGCAAGTTACGCCTCTTTATGATCGAGTTCTTCTCAAGCGCATTGAGCCCCAGGAAGAGGTTCGCGGCGGGATCATTATCCCGGATACCGCGAAGGAAAAGCCCCAGGAAGCCGAGGTCATCTCCGTCGGCGAGGGCAAGATGGACGAGGATGGCAAACGCCTTCCGATGACCGTCAAGAAGGGTGACCGCGTGCTCATCGGGAAGTACTCCGGCACCGACATCAAGATCGACGACGAGGACTACACCATCGTTCGCGAGGATGAGATCCTCGCGATTATCGAGAAATAAGGGAGGCCACCATGGCTGGAAAGCAGATTGTCTATTCCGAGGAAGCTCGTCAGAAGATCCTTACCGGCGTCAACAAGCTGGCCAACGCCGTCAAGGTGACCCTCGGTCCGAAGGGCCGCAACGTTGTCATCGAGAAGAAGTTCGGCTCGCCGACGATCACCAAGGACGGCGTGACCGTCGCCAAGGAGATCGAGCTGCCGGACAAGCTCGAAAACATGGGCGCCCAGATGGTCCGCGAGGTTGCGTCCAAGACGTCCGACGTCGCGGGTGATGGCACCACGACCGCAACCGTCCTGGCGCAGGCGATCTACCGCGAAGGGATCAAGAACGTCACCGCCGGCGCCAACCCGATGGAGCTCAAGCGCGGCGTCGATCTCGCCGTCAAGGCGGCGCTTGAATCGATCAAGGACCTGTCCAAGCCGGTCGAGGGCGACGAGATCGCCAGCGTGGCAACAATTTCCGCCAACGCCGACGCCGAGATCGGCCAGATCATCAAAGAGGCGATGGAGAAGGTCGGCAAGGACGGCGTCATCACCGTCGAAGAGGCCAAGGGCCTGGAAACCAGCCTCGAGGTCGTCGAGGGTATGCAGTTCGACCGCGGATACCTCTCGCCCTACTTCGTCACCGATGCCGAGCGGATGGAAGCGGTGCTCGAGAACGCGAAGATCCTGATCTTCGAGAAGAAGATCTCCTCGATGAAAGACCTGCTCCCCACCCTGGAGAAGGTCGCCCAGCAGGGCAAGCCCCTCCTGATCATCGCCGAGGACGTCGAGGGCGAGGCGCTTGCGACCCTGGTCGTCAACAAGCTCCGCGGCACCCTGAACGTCTGCGCCGTCAAGGCCCCCGGCTTCGGCGACCGGCGCAAGGCCATGCTCGAAGACATCGCCATCCTCAGCGGCGGCAAGATGATCTCCGAGGACCTCGGCATCAAGCTCGAAAACGTCAAGTGGGAAGACCTCGGCTCGGCGAAGAAGGTCGTCGTGACCAAGGACGACACCACGATCGTCGTCGACGAGGGCGACCAGGCCAAGATGGACGCCGTCATGGGCCGCGTCCAGCAGATCAAGAAGCAGATCGAGGAGACCACATCGGACTACGACCGCGAGAAGCTCCAGGAGCGGCTGGCCAAGCTCGTCGGCGGCGTGGCTCAGATCCAGGTCGGCGCGGCGACCGAGACCGAGATGAAAGAGAAGAAAGCCCGTGTCGAGGACGCGCTCAACGCCACCAAGGCGGCGGTCGAGGATGGCATCGTCCCCGGCGGCGGCGTGGCCCTGCTGCAGGCCATGGAAGCGGTCGAGAAGGTCATCGACAAGAACACCGGCGACGTCAAGACCGGCGCAAAGATCATCCTCCGTGCCCTCGAAGAGCCCACTCGCCAGATCCTGACGAACGCCGGGATCGAGGAGGCGGCGGTGATCGTCCGCGAGATCCGCGCCAAGGGCGGAAACATCGGTTACGACGCTGCCACGAACGAGATGGTCGACATGATCAAGGCCGGGATCATCGATCCCGCCAAGGTTACCAAGAACGCGCTGATCAACTCCTCGTCGATCGCGGGCCTGCTGCTCACCACCGAAGCGATGGTGTGCGACATCCCCGAGGACGAGAAGAAGGAAGCCATGCCGGGCGGTGGCATGGGCGACATGGGCGGCATGTACTGATCGGCACGCCACACGAAAACAAGAAAGCGGCCCGGGCCATCGCCCGGGCCGCTTTTTCACGGCTCGAGAATCTCCCGGTTCCGGTCTTCCTCCCCGCTCGTTCCGGAACGACGGGAGAGGTGCCGCAGGAAAACCGCGCCCGTCCCGGTGCGTCCATCCACCATGACGCCGAGGGGTTTCTCGAGGTGAACGTGCCGGATGATTCCATCCATGTATTCGTCCTCGGCAGGCTGTGTGAAAAGCCACTCCCAGTCAACATGTTCCCCAGCTTCCCTGGCCTCGTGCACCGTCAGATATGCAACTCCGAAACACGCCAGGTTGTGGAAAAAGTGCGAGCCTTGGGACGGTTCGACTTCGAGGTCCGCGAAGTCGGTTTCCACGATGACGCGTGCCGCCGAGATCTGGCCCCACGCCACGGGAATCCCGAGCCACCTGTCCTGGGATCCCCACCTTCCTGGACCGATCAAGGCGGCGGGCCGTTCCGACTCCAGCAGGCGCGCATTGAGCTTCTCGATGATCGCCGCCGCTTCGACCGTCTTGGCACGGTCGAACCTGCGGGAATCGACAACGATCAGATCCTGGATGTCTTCGACGTACCCGTGACCGAGCGCGTTTTTCGAGGCAACGATGGCCCCGGCGAGCAACTCGGGGGTCACATCGACCTCCTGGATCACCTGTTCGACGACCATCGGGCGGATCTGCAGAACGTGAAACGTCTGACCCGCACCCAGGCGTGGATCCAGATCGATCGCAAACTCGATTTCGACGGGCGTGCCCATGGCTTCGGCGGCCATCTTGAGCACGTACACCAGGACATCGGGAAGCCGAATCGCCCTCCCATTGAGGACCGATGCGAACGTCACGAGGGGAGTCCCACCGTTCACCACGCCACTCGTCACCGCATCGTTCGCCGGCAGATACGTCGACATGACACGGTGGGAAACACCGTCATCGAGAGCGTCGAGAACTTCGAGACGCCGCAGGTTCGCATCGTAGTCGAGGTTTGGAATGACATCGTCGCGGCCCAGGTCCAGCGCGTAGAAATGTCTCTGCGCGTTTCGCAGCATGTCTTTCGTGTTCGAGAACTGGGGCAGCACCTGGGGATACTTGGGACAGAAACGCAACGCTTCGATGCCATCGACGACTGATTTCCCGAGTCCGAGGGCGATGAGCGCGACACCATCTTCCGGCCGCATGTCCCGGAACGGATAGAAGTTGTACGACAGGGCAACTCCTGCGAGGGTCGGATAGAACAGGTCCTTGTGACGGCTCCCCACCAGTCTCTGGACCAGGACGGCCATGCGTTCCTCTTCGACCCTGTGCGGCGTTCCCTTCAGATAGTCCCTCGCGCGTTTCTGGAAGGTCGAGGCGTACACCACCTTGACCGCCTCCAGGAGCTGCGCAAGCCGGATATCGAGCGAGGGATGGTTGTTGGGAAGCATGACGGTGGCGTAGACGCCGGCGAAAGGCTGGTACAGGGAATCTTCGAGGATGCTCGACGAACGGACGGCAAGCGGCGTCGTGACGCACTCCAGAAAGCGTGCGAGATCGGCTCGCCTCTCGTGAGGGAAACGGCTCCGGCAAAAAGCGCGGAGGATCTCGTCATCGCTGAGACTGTCCGCTTCCCGGAAAAGGTTCCGCAGGTTGTTCACCGTCAGGAACTCTTCGAAGAGGTCGCTGGACAGCACGACGGTGCGTGGAATCTCGATCTGAACGCCGGGAATGTCCGGCTGTCCACGCGCCAACAGCTTGTGGACGAAGGCAAGGCCGCGGCCCTTCCCGCCCAGGGATCCCGAGCCGATTTTCGCGAACGCCACGAACGAGTCGTACCGTTCCCGGTCAAAATCCGTGATCGTGTGCCGCCGGATCTCCTTGAGATACCCTTCAATCCGGTCGACGAGAAAGGCCCGGAGCTTCTCTGCCGATTCAAAGTCGGTTACCTGCCTCGGCCGGAGAGCCGAGGCGAGCTCGAACTCGGTACGCGCCTTCAACCAGGCTGAAAAGTGGTTCCTGGCGGCGTGGAAAACCAGCGACTCGTCGGGAACCTTGCGCAACATCACCAGCATCTCACGCATGTCGCGCGCCCGGCCGACCTCGGTGCCATCCGGAAGCTTGAAAACAAAATCTCCGAATCCGAACTTCTGGGTGATGAAATGGCGCATGTCCTCCAGAAGCGTCGGTGATTCCTTGTGAAGAAAGGCGGCGCCAACTTCTTTTGCGAGGCTTTCAAGCCTGGCGTCGGAGGATTGGAGAAGCACGGGAACGTCCGGACTGGTTTTCCTGATGCGCCGGGCGAGCTTGAGGCCCGCCTCCCGATCCTCGCTCCCATCTCTCGGGAAGCTCATGTCGGAAATAACGCCAAGTACGTTTGGGAAAAACGTGTTGAAGAGCCGGAGACCTTCTTCGTACGTCCGGCCCAGCAGGATTTTCGGCCGTGCGCGAATCCTCAGAAGGCGGTGCGACAGGTTGATGCCTTCGGCCATCAGGCGGCTCGTCTGGGTCGTGACCTCGGTATAGATATCCGGCAGGTACGCCGAGTAGAACCGGGGCTCGTCCTCGATGAGAATGATCGCCTGCACGCCCCCCTGGAGAACATCATGCTCGGCGTTGCGGCGGTCCTCGACCTGCTTGATCATGGCAAGAAGCGTCTTGACGTCCCCCTGCCACAGGAAGAGCCAATCAATGGTGCCCGCCGCGGACGCGAGGTGGTTGAGCCGCGGAAGATCCCAGGCATGAGCCGCCAGCACGCCGAGGGGAATCCCGGGGTGCACGTCTTTCAACCGCTGGGCGAAAATCTCGAGATCCATACCCGGAACTCGGGGCGTCGCCAGAACCATGTCGAACGCTTTCGTCGAAAGGAGTTTGAGGCCCTCCTCGGCATTCTTCGGGCGAGTGAACCGCGGGGCGTACCTGAGGTTCAGGTCGAGGTTCCTGTATTCCTGAAAGATCAGCTCGGTGAGCTGGCCGTCTTCCTCGAGCACGAATGCATCGTACGGCGAGGCGACCAGGAGAATCTCCCGGACGCGGTACGCCATCAGGGAGGAAAACTCCTCCATGCGCATTCCGTAACGGCCCCGGGGCTCAGCATGCTCTGCCATCGGCACATCTCCCTTTCAGGGGACTACGATACCATTCCGCATGAGCTACAATGGGTGTATGAGCTCCCAACAGTGGTCAGTTCTCATCATTGGAGACATCAGGGTGCTGAGCGCCGGGATCGAGTCCATCCTGAACCGCTCGGCGATCACGGTTGAGCGCGTTGCACAGGCATCTGCAAGCCTCGAACGCGTCACGCGCGCATCGTACAACCTCGTGATCCTCCAGCTGCCTCTCCCGGATCTCGACCTGGGAACGTTCATCAAGGCCCTTCGAGCGCCGGAATCTGCGAGCCGTGCTGCCGGCCTTCTCGTCACGGGAAAAACCTCAGAGCACGATTTTGTTTCATTCTTTCTTGGACGAGGCATCAACCGGTTCGTCCCAACGGATGCAGGCGGCGGCGAGTGGCTCGATGCACTGGCGACTCTCCTCGCCGTCCCCCCAAGGTCGTCGCTGAGGGCACTCGTCCAGCTGGAAACGATCATCCGGGGCTCGCGCAGCCGGTCCCTGGCGCAGACCGAGAATCTCTCGGAGACGGGAATGCTGATTCGAGGCGATTCCAGACATTTTCAGCCCGGATCCACCATCGACTTCGAGCTCATTCTCCCTGGCGAGGAAATGCCGATTCGTGGCACAGCCGAGATCGTCCGTCAAACGGAGAGGAGCAGGGAAAACATCGACGGTTTTGGTGCCCGGTTCGTCCGCCTGGAAGGCGACGGGCGTCGCATCCTGGAGAGTTTTCTCTCTAGAAAAAACGCCTCTTGACGATGATGACGTCGTTGGCCTTGATCTTCGGATCCTTTTGTTTTCCCTGACGAATCCGGCTCAAGTTGACCTTGATAACCTGTTTCTTACCACCGTTGTCGCGGTGGATCTCAACCTTCTGCGAAGCGAACTTGCCAAGACCACCGGCCTGTGAGATCGCCTGCATCAGCGTTTCGTCATCTTGAAGGTCGTACTGCGCGGGCCGGGCGATCTCTCCCGTGATGAAAAAGAGTTGCCGTGAAGCCACCGAGACGATATCGCCGGATTTGAGGATCAGTTGGCCGCCCATTCCGCCGATAAGCTCGTGCGCGGACACCGTGATGATCTTCTGCGTGGGAACACCGTTCACGTTGATGGTTCGGCGGACCTCGATCTTTCTTCCCGCGCTGGATTTCAACCCTCCGGCCTCGGCGATCAGCCCGGTCAGGGTCGTCACCCCCTTGAGATAATAGGTTCCAGGGGAGCCCACCTCACCAATGATGGTCACCGGTTTCGAATGATAGAGGCTGACATTGACCTCGATTTGAATGCTGACGTAGAAGTTCTTTTCGAGCTTCGTCTTCAAGACGGCGGCAATCTGGGTCGGCGTCAGCCCGGCGACGTGAACCTTGTCCAGGAGAGGAAACGTGATATTCCCCCCGCTATCGACCTGGAACTCGCCGGAGATCTCACGGTGCTGGTACGACACGACCTTGAGCACGTCACCGACTCCGACGTGGTACATGGCCACAGCGGGCTGTGGAGCATCACTGGCCGGCGGAGCGGAAAAGGCCACCATCACCGGCACGATCATCACCAGGAAACATGCAACACATCGTTTCGTCATGGATGGAGAGACTAGCACAAAACGCGCGATTGGGCCGCACCCCCCGCCGAAACCAGCCATGACTCGGGAGCTCGTCAGAATCCGACCATCAGACCGACGAGAAACATGTTCGCATCGTACGAGTAGATGTGGAACGAGTTACGGTTCTGGTGCACGAAGCTCCCCCGCAGCGACAGGAGGTTCGTCAGGTGATAGCCGACCCCGGCGCCGTACGTGGTGATGTCATCGGAACGGTCCCGGCCGGTCAGCGTATCCGGCACGGTGTAGTCGTTCGTCTGGTACGAGTACCTGAAATACCCGAAGAGCCTGTCCCGCTCCACGCGGTAGACGAGCCCCCCACCGGTTGCCGTGTAGTACGCGTTCCGGTCGTAGTTCGAGGGGTAGTCCATCCGTAGCACGTCGAAAACCAGGGTCGAGCCATGGGCCAGCGTCCAGCTCACCGAGCCACGGGCCACGAGACCGTTGTAATCGTCCATGTGAGGTTTTCCCGGAGCATCGTCGAAGCTCGTGGTCCGGTACCCGATCTCGATGCGGCTCGCAACGACCGGGGAGACCTGGCCATCCAGTGAGAAGGTCACTTCGTTCGAGCTCGAATCGCGGTAGCGCGCCGTTTCTTCCGCGTTGAAACTCTCGTGACGGTAATTCACCCCGAAGTTCAACGCCTCGCTGATCTGGTGAATCCAGCCAACCCCGGCGATTCCACGCGAATAATCGTAAAACACGTTGGGATTATCGTAATTGATCTTCGTATACTCGCCCAGGAGCGAGAGCCCGTTCGTCGGAGTAAACCAGTAACTGGCAAGCGCCTTGAAGTCGTGCTTGTTGAACTGCGAGCCTCCATAAACCAGCTCGCCGCCCGGATCGACCTCACGGGTTTCCAGGTTCCCGGAAACGTACCGGTACGTCGTCTTGAGCTTGAGCCCGTTGGAGAAATTGAAGTCCCCGTCGAGGGTGACAAAGTGGGACCAGTTGTGCTGCAGATTATACGTGCGATAATCGCGATACTGCGGCGTATAACTCAAGCGAATATACGAGTTGTAAATTGGAAGCTCAAACATCATCCGGGCGCGCGCCAGGTACACGTCATCCGAGACCTTGTGGTCCGCCGTGAAGAAGATATTGTCGCGGCTTTCCCAGATCAGGTCGAGGTTCGGGCTGAAGAGGAAAGGCCCAACCATCGTTCCCTCGGATGGATTCACATGCGGCAAAGCGGTCGACGGCTCTTCCATCGGAGTTTGCGCCATGAGCGGAACGGTGAGCATGAAACATCCCAGCG
>JAADFN010000145.1:0-1314 GCA_013152895.1 Acidobacteriota bacterium
CAGCGGAACACGTGGATCGTGCACCTGACCGGCTCGATCAGCGATCCGGCCCTCGCCGACGACTCCGCTAGCAGCGGCGTGGCCACCGACACGGTGCGCGTGACGCTGTACGACGACCAGGGCGCGGCGGCCGGGTACGGCAATCAGGTCGCCACCGTCACCGGCGACACCTGGGCTGTGGATTACGTTCTCACCAACCGAGACCCCTCGGGGCAATACACCGCCGCGATCGAGGCGACCGACCGCGTGGGCAACCGGAGGACTTTCACCTCGCAGCCTTTCTACGTGGACGCGGCCGCTCCGGCCGCCCGGCTGACGACCTCCACGCTGACGGCGACGATCACCAGCACGCTGACTCTGCGCGGGGACGTCAGCGAGAGTCCCGTGCCGGCGGCCGGCGTGGAGCGGGTCGAACTCGCCTACACCCCCAACCTGCCCGGCTCCCCCTTCTACAACGAGGTGCCACCGGCCGGCGAGGTACTGCACCTACCGCTCGAGGACACGCCCGATCGGAACGGAGCTTTGCGCTTCCGCGACGTCTCCGGGCAGGGCCATGACGGCACGTGCAACGGCAAGCATTGCCCCACCACCGGTCAATCGGGGCGCAACGGCAATGCGGTCTCCTTCGACGGGCAGGATCGTATCCGCTTCCCTTCCACCGGCCCCATGACGGCTACAACCGCCTCGGTCTGGGTCTACGATGTTCCAGGCGGAATCGGGCGGGATTCGATCCTGGTGGAGGAAGGTGGATGTTTCCAGCTTGCGCTGTCGCCGCTCCGCGCCCCCACATGGGGAGTGAGGATCAACTCGAAATACGAATACGTTGCTTCAGGAGAAGCGATTCCCCCCAAGACGTGGGTTCACCTGGCGGGAACATACGACGGACAAACGCTGCGGCTGTACCAAAACGGGGAGTTCGTGGGAAGCCTATCCGACCCAGGCAATATGCACTCGTGTTTCGTGGGGAACGTTGGCCGCTACTTCAACGGCTTGATCGACGAGGTACGCGTCTTTGACCGGGCCCTTTCCGCTGACGAGATCCGCTCGCTCTATCTGGGCACCGGACCGGTGCTGCACCTGCCGCTCGACGATCCCTGGGCCACGGACGGCGCGAATCTGGAGGATACCTCCGGCTGGGATCACAACGGCACGTTGCACAGCGGAACGCACGACGCCGTCAACAAGGCGGTCGCCGGTGTCGTTGGCCCGTACGCTTTGGCCTTCGACGGCGTGGACGATTACGCCTCCGTGCCGGACGGTCCGGCGCTGGACCTGAGCAAGTTCAGCGTCGGCGTCTGGGTCCAGCCTACGTAC
>JAADFN010000145.1:1332-2378 GCA_013152895.1 Acidobacteriota bacterium
CATCCGCTGGTCGTCAAGGGGACGGAAGAGGGAAAACAGGTCAACTACGGGCTGTATCTCAACGAGCAATCGGGGGTCGTCTCTTTCCAATTCCACGAACAGAACTGCTCCACCGCACACTGGTTGAGCGGCTCAGCATTGCCGTTCGGGGAGTGGAGCTACGTCATGGCGACGTACGACGGTTCCCAGGCCAGGCTGTACGTAAACGGCCAGGTAGTCCAGAGCAGCGCAGCTACCGCTGGCGCCTGCCAGAACGATGAACCGGTGCGCATCGGACAGGGGTTGAACGGGACGCCGTCGTCGCCGATCTATGTGGGCAACCTGGACGACATACGCATCTACCCGCGCGCGCTGTCGGACGAAGAAGTAAAAGCGCTGTATCAGAGCGGCTGGCAAGCGGCCCAGACGAGCCCCCACGGCGACGGTGTAAACTCGGCCGATTGGAGTATGGCGGTGCCGTCCGGCCTGGAAGGCAGTTACCGGCTCGATCTGCGCGGCTGGGACGTGGGCGGTCACTTCGACACCGCTGCCAGCACGGAGAACGTGTGGAACGGCAATATCGACACCCTGGCTCCGAGGCTCACTTTGACCAGTACGGTTGTCGGTTCGAATATCCGCTACACGACGAAGGCTCATGATTTCAATTTGACCGAAGACGGTTTCAGTTCTCCCTGCGGCGACGGTGTGGTCACCGGTCGCACCTACTTCCAGTCTCCGTGGTATGCGGCTCTCTCCGGCCAGACAAGCGGGAGAGCACAAAAGCTGTACGAGCTGACGGCCACCTGTGATGTTCCTACTACCTTCACCAAGCAGGGGGAGGTGGGGGCGTACGACACGCCGGGGCTGGCACGCGGGGTTGCCCTTTCCGGCACGCTGGCCCTGGTGGCCGACGGGAAGTCCGGCCTGCAACTGGTGGACGTCTCCGATGCCGGCAACCCCCGGCTCGTGAGCAACTACCCTGTCGGAATGGCATGGGCAGTGGCCGTTGTCGGCGGAGAAGAGACACCCATACCGACGAAAACGCCCACACCGACGGCGACCAACAC
>JAADFN010000145.1:2425-5831 GCA_013152895.1 Acidobacteriota bacterium
ACGCAGACGGCCACGGCGACCAACACGCCGACGGAAACGGCTACGCCGACGCCATCGGCGACACCGGTGAACCAGCCGGACCTCGTCATCACCTCGCTGACCACCGACCCGGTCTCGCCTACGGCAGGCCAGACCTTCGTGGTCAGCGTCACGGTGAAAAACCAGGGCAACGCAGCCGCTGGCGGTTTCGACACCAACTTTTACTTCGACAACGTGCCGACGGCGTGCGACGAAGGCTACCCCGACTGGTATTTCGCCTATACCGACGGTCTGGCCGCAGGAGCATCCACGACAGTGACCATGACCCACTCCGGCCTCGCTGCCGGATCACACGACCTCTACGCCCAGGCCGACGGTGCGTGTTCGGTAACCGAATCGGATGAGAGCAACAACATCTACGGGCCGCAGACGATCACGGTGATCGCGCCGCCGACGAACACGGCCACGCCAACGGACACGGCGACTGCCACTCCCACGGAAACGGCCACGGCGACCAACACGCCGACGAACACCGCGACGGCGACCGCCACTCCCACGGAGACGGCTACGGCGACCAACACACCGACAGACACCGCCACAGCAACGAACACGCCAACGAATACCGCCACAGCGACCAACACGCCGACGGAAACAGCTACGCCGACGAATACGCCTATCGTCGGAATTGACCTCCTCGTGGAGAGCATCACGGTCGATCCGCCCTCTCCCGCGCAGTACGAGCACCCCGTGACTATCACGGTGCGAATCAAGAACCAGGGTTCGACGGACGCCGGAGGGTTTGGGTTCTGGACGACGTACGATGTCGATAACACTCATCCCCTGTGCACTGACGCCGGAACGGAAAGCAGTAACGTAGGTTACTTGGCAGCCGGCAGTTCGACGGACGTAACGTTTGTGAATTGGGACGGATTCGCCACGACCGGAGACCACTTGATCTATGCCCAGGTAGACAGTCAGTGCAACCAAGCAGACGTAGACCGGAGCAACAACATTTACACCACGACCGTAACTGTCCAGTCAGGGGGCCTGGCATTCATGCCTGCGGAGGCGTCGGACGACGATCTGGCGCTGCCGGTCATCTATCGCCCAGGGGTAGACGATGGAGCATGGACGATGGACGATGGACCGCAGACGACAGGCAATGGAAGTCAGCGAGTCGTCCGTAGTCTGTGGTCAGACGTTGCCGGGCCAGCCCCGGTCGTCCCTGGTCCATCGTCCGTCGTCAATTATCGCACCTACGCCTACGTCGCCGACGCCTCGTTCGGCCTGCGTATCATCGACATCACCGATCCTATCTCCCCGACCGAGGTCGGCGCCTACGACACACCGGGCTTTCCCCGGGACGTGGTCATCTCCGGGACGTACGCCTACCTGGTGGCCCAGTTCGCCGGCCTGCGGGTGATCGACGTCTCCGATCCGCACAGCCCGACGGAAGTCGGTTCCTACCCGAGTTTGGGGTCCGTAGAGGGTGTGGCCATCGCCGGAAACTACGCCTACGTGGCTGCCGGCAGCTCCGGCCTACAGGTGATTGACGTTTCCGACCCGACCCATCCGAGCCTGGCCGCCAGCCAGAGCACGGGGGCATACGCCTACGGCGTAGACGTATCCGGCCGCTACGCCTACGTCGCCGCCAGCTACAAGGGCCTGCAGGTGTTCGACGTTTCCGACCCCACCAACCCGACGCCGGTCGGTTCGTACAAGACATCCGGCTACGCCCTGGACGTGACCGTGGTGGGCCAGACAGCCTACATCGCCGTCGGCTCTCAGACCTTCAAGGGCCTGCAAATCGTGGACGTTTCCGACCCGACCGACCCGCAAGTGGTGCATTCTTTCCACACGCCGGATCGCGCCGAGGACGTGGCCTTCGACGGCAATTTCGCCTACGTGGCCGCCTACGGCGCCGGCCTGCGCGTGATCCACCCGGACGGTTTCACGCCCCAGGCCACCGCCTGCGACACCGCCGGCCATTGCACAACAACAGCCGTTAGTAACCAGCAGGTGGCAATTGAGAACGCACCATACGGAATACGCAACACGCAATACGCAACACGCAATACGCAGTACGGAGCACAAAGCACGCAGAACGCAAGCAGCCTCTCCGTCTCTATCATCTCCCCCCCCAACCTCCTGGACAGCACCGACCCCATCTCGGTCACCGGCCAGGCCAGCACCGCCTCGGCCACCTTGCAAACGCTGAACGTGACCGCAGACGGCGCGCCCCTGACCACCCACGACTGGCAGAGCGGCGTGACCGAGAGCGGCTGGTCGGCCGACTGGACGCCGGCCGGCGATGGCCTGCACCTCCTCCAGGCCACGGTCACCGACTCGACCGGCGCCACGGCCACCGCCACCCTCACCGTCACCGTGGACACCCAGCCGCCGCAGATCGCCATCGCGCCCGTCGTGATCACCGGCACGCGCTACGCCGAGCCGCGCACCGTGGACCTGACCGGTCTGGTCACCGACACCGGCGGGGTGAGCGGTGTGACGTGGAACGTAGACGGCGGCCCGTGGAGCACGGCCCATCTGGCCAGCGGGGCCAGCGCGCCGCTGACCGACACCTGGCACGGGGCCTGGTATCTGGGCAGCGGGCCGCTGCCCGACGGCGCGGTCTACACCGTCTCCGCGCAGGCGACCGACATCGTCGGCCACACCGCGCGGGTCACGCAGTCCGTCACCGTGGACGTGGTGCCCCCGGCGGCAGTCACCCCCACCCTCAGCGCCGACGGCGTTTCCGTGAGCGCGGGCGACGTCATCACCCATGCCCCGGCCACCCTCAGCCTCTCCTGGCCCGCCAGCGCCGACGGCAGCGGCGTGGATCATTACGTCGTGGAGTGGACGGTCGCCACCACCGACACGCAACACGCAACGATCCACTCGCAGTCCGTTCCGGCCGGCGGCCCCCTGACGGCGCAGTACACGGCCGCCGAGGGAGAGAAGGTCTCCGTCCAGCTCGGGATCCAGGACTCACAGGGCAACACCCGCTGGCAGAGTTTCGGCGCGGTCTACGTGGACAGCTCGGTGACGCCAGATTACATTTCGCTCCCCTCCCCCAATGTTGGGGGAGGGTCAGGGAGGGGGTCAGGCTGGATGGACAGCGGCTGCTCGCTCATCGGCGTGGACCGGCGCATCGCCCGCCATTCGTCTCGTCTGGCCGCCCTGCACGACGTACAAAAGCTGTATGCCTCCTGGGACAGCGCGGCCTTGCGCCTGGCCTGGGCCGGTGCGAACTGGAACACCGACGGCGACCTGTTCATCTACCTGGACACCGGCGCGGGCGGCACCACCGCCGCTTACAACCCCTTCAACGACGGCGTCTCCCTCTCCCTGCCCGACGGCATGAACGCCGACTACCTGATCTGGGCGCAAGACAACCTGACCGCAACCCTCCTGCACTGGGACGGCA
>JAADFN010000146.1 GCA_013152895.1 Acidobacteriota bacterium
CCCAGGCCGGCCGTGACATCCCCGTGAATGGCCTCATCGCCGAGATCCATGACGCGGTTGGACGACCGGACGATCTCCGGCAGGGTGTGCGCCGACAACGTATCCATGACGAGACCGTCGAGAATGTCGTTGAGGCGGGTCTGCGCGCCCGCCTCGTTGACGACCTTCTTGTACATCGTCAGCGCGTTGGAGATCCGCCACCGGGCGAAGGTCTCGACGTAGATGAACTTCGAGTCGTTCGTGGGAACGATCTCCGGCTGTCCCTCCCACTCGAGAATGCGCTTGTCGAAGAGATGCACCGTCTGGATGAACGGAATCTTGAAATGCAGGCCGGGGCTCGTGACCGGCTGTCCCACGGGAGAGCCGAGCTCGATCACGACCGCCTGCTGCCATTCGGGAACCGTGTAGGTCGAGGCCGCCGCAATGACCACGGCCACGACGACGGCGAGGAAGACCAGGATGCGGCGGCTCATTTCCCACCTCCCGTCTTCGTCCCACGGAGATCGAGAAGCGGAACCAATCCCTTCATGTTCGCATCGACGACGTAGACCTGGCGCAGCCTGGGAAGAACCCGCCGCATCGTTTCCAGGAAGAGGCGCCGCTTCGTAACCCTCGGCGCCTTGCGGTACTCGACGAGGAGCTTGGAGAAGTAGGCAGCATCGCCCTTGGCCCTGTTGACCCTCTCGATCTTCGCGCCCGCCGCCGCCTTGACCGTCTGTAGCGCTTCGCCCTTGACCCGGTAGATCACCTTGTTGTACTGCTGGTACGCCTCGTTGATCGCCTGGTCCATCTCCTGCCGCGCCCGGTTGACTTCATCGAACGAATCTTCGACCGGCACCGGGGGATGGACATCTTGAATCTGCACGAGGAAAAGCGACACGCCACACCCGTACCTGTCGAGAACGTGCTGCATCTTCTCTTTCACGGAAGACTCGATCTGCCTCCGTTTGAGCTTGATCGCCTCGTTGAACGACATGTCTCCGACGACCGTCCTCATGGCCGCCTCCGACACGTCGCGCAACGTCCCCCGCACGTTCCGCACGTTGAACAGGTAGGCCCTCGGGTCCCGGATACGGTACTGCACGACCCAGGTGACAACGGCAATGTTGAGGTCTCCGGTCAGGATATTCGACTCGCGGCTGTAATCTCCCTTGGCGAATTGCGTGTGGATCCCGGCTTTCTTGGTCCGGAACCCGAACTCCTCCTTGAACTGGTACGACGTCCTGACCTTGAAGACGCGATCGATCCCGAACGGCATCTTGAAGTGCGGTCCAGGACCCGTCTCGGTGAGAAACTTCCCAAAACGCAGCACCACGCCGGTCTCGTTTGGCCCCACCTGGTAGTAGCCGGTCACGAGAATGGCCACCAGAACGACTGCCACCATCACGGTATACCCGCCCCACCGGCCGGGAAGTCCGAGGAACCCCCTTTGCCGCTTCCTTTGCAGCTTTTCGATGAGCTCATCAAGATCTTCCGGCATCCATCACTCCCTTCCGCGCTCGCGCTGCAAGCCAACGGTGCACGCCCGGCATCTCCAAGACTCGCGGTAACTCACGGGGGACATTGTACCTGGAACGCGTTCGCTCCCGCCCCGTTTCACGATCACGGCGCCCGAGGGCTCTTGCCCTCCATGATCCGCGTGATCTCCTGCTGCAGGTCGTAGCGCTCCACGAGATCGCTGACCTCCATTTCCTGGCGTGCAGCTTCGTCCTCCGCGCGGCACGCCTCGACGGGCAGCTTTGCGAGGGTGCGAAAGTCGTAGCACGCGCCATCGGCCCACCCGGGGCCATGGTTTGCGTAAATGTGCCGGTTCGACACCCAGCTACCGTACCTGCGGGGCATCGGAACGTCCCCGGGGTGGCCGAGAAGATTCCTGCCGACCCATGCGATATTGGCGGGATCAATACCGAAAAGCGCGGCCGTGGTCGGCGCAACGTCGGTATCGCCGGCGGCCATGGAGAACGTTCCCCGGGGCGCGTTCGCTCCGGGAACGTGGATGATGAGGGGAACGCGGCCAGAGATATACCATCCAGCCTCGGTATGAGGCCTGCCGATCGCTTTCGCGAGTTTCGGCGTCCACGCGAAGCCGGCATCGTGATCCCCCCAGATGACGATCACCGTGTGGTCGAGCAGTCCGTCCACCGCCAACCGGTCCACCATCGCCTTGAGAGCCTTGTCGAAGAAGTGCATCGTGTGCATGTAATTCCCGAAGGGCGTGCCTTCCCACGAGCCGACATCCAGCTCCTTGAGATGATCGGGGAACCCCTCGAACGGATGGTGGAGCGAGAGCGTGATCAACCAGGCGCAAAACGGCTGCGGCATCCGGGCGAGCCTCGCCTCCATCTGGAGCAGGAAATCCCGGTCGTTGAGCCCCCACCCGATGCGCTCGCCGGGCTTGAAGTCGGATGCGAAGAGGTTCTGGGTGTAGCCGAACGCGGGATGCATCAGCCGCCGGTTCCAGAAGTTGGGCTGAAAGGCGACGGCCGAAAGCGTGTGATACCCGCGCGCCCTCAACACTCCGGCGAGCCCGACGACGTGGTTGTGGGGATAGGCGAAGACGTACGCCCCCTTGGCGCGCGGCAGGAGCGAGATCTGCGTCGTGATCTCCCCGTCCGAGGTGCGTCCCTGGGCGGTCTGGTCCGTGCAGTGCGGAAACCAGAGACACCCCGGCAACCAGTGGTCGAGGTTGGGCGTCACCTCCTGGCCCTTGACTTTCAGCCCGATGACGAAGCCCTGCATCGACTCGACCTGGATCATCAACAGGTTCATCCCCTTCGCCACGCCGAAGAACCGCCCGGTCCCACGCCGCAGGGGCTTTCTCGCCTCGAACCACGACAGCACCTCGGATCGTTCCGAGTGGCTGAGCGGGGGGCGCAACAGGTGCTCCCGCAGGCTCGACCAGATATCGGCGAGATGGTAGTCGAGCACGCCAACCCGCTGCACGATGAACATGCTCTGGAAAACCTGCACGAAACGTCCATGTTTCGCATGCTCGGCCTGCCAGACCGTTCGAAGACCGGGAATCAACGCAATGGCGAGACACGCGGCAGCGACGCCCCGCACCCCGCGCCACTTCGGCCTGGGCAGCGTGCGGACGGCCCAGGCGAGCACGATTCCCGGAACGAGATCGGCGGCAAGCCACAGGTCCCGGCGGTGGAGCAACGAGGCGATGCTCGCATGCACGGCGCCGACCTGCCGTCCCGCGGCCAGGGCGGCCAGCGACAGCGCCTCGCCGAAGTACCGGACGTACACGACGTCCGACAGGATGACGAAGCTCAGGATTCCCGCGACCGCCAACGTCGCCCACGGCCTGATCGCGTGCGGCAGCAGGAGAAGCAGGAGCGCGAACGCCGCCATCCCGGACAGGGCGATCCACATCGAGCCGGGGTCCGGCAGCAGGTGGCCCGCATCGAGCACGGCCCGCTGCTTGGCCGTCAGGGCGACCAACAACCATGCAAGGTCCGACAGGGCCAGGAGCCTGACGATCCAGCCCGGCTCGCTCGTCCTTCGAGCGACTGCGATCAGCACGAGGATCACGAGGAGCAGAGCCACCCCGAGCGGGACCCTGGGATTCCCGACGAGCGTGGGGATCACGAACACCCGGACCGGTCGGGCCGGCGTTGGATCTTCCTTCGCGAACCAGCACACGCCCTCGTGAACCATGTCGATCTGGAGGAGCAGCCTGCCGCTCTTTCGAGGCGCCAGCACCTTCACCATCATGGCGATCGTCCTGCCAGGCGCCACCTCGACGGGAATCCTGGTGCGCTCGCCGTCGAACACGACCATCTTCTTGTGCCCCGTGAGCCAGTGGTACGAAACGTTGATCGGCTCGCCGGGTTTCCACGTCATCCGCCCGTCGTTGCGAAGCACAACGTGGATCTTCCGGCCGAGGCCGGAGGCCCACCATGTTGGAATCGACGCCGACACGATCGAGAATGCATGTTGTGGCCTCGCGGGCTCGACCGTCACCCCGATTGCCGGCGGCGGGCGGCTCAGCTTTTCGGAAATCCAGCACACGTGCTCCTGGACGACGTCCCACTGCAAGAGCGCCCGGCCGGGCGACCCCGGCGCCTGCACGCGGGCCTGAACGGTGACCGTCCGGCCCGGGGCAACGGGGCGTGGAAAAGCTGTTCTCAGGCCGTCCCAGACGATCCGTGCACCGGCCGGGGTCAGCCAGTGGTACGAGAGGAAGTAGCCGCGCGCCGGATCCCACGCCACGGTTCCCGTGTTACGGATCGTCACCGGTACGACGGCCGTTTCGCCGGGCGCCATGCGGCCGGATACCTTGGACGACTCGATTACAAAACCGTACCGCACGGCCTGGGCAGGTGCAGCAACGGTCCACCCCGCACACGCCAAGAAAACCACGAGGCAACGACGAGACACGGCTCTCGTTATCATCGACCGGAAGTATAGCCCCGCTGCGGACCGACGTTTCCGTCATTGCCGGGCGCACGGATCCGTCCAGAAACGCGGAAGATGATCAGGCGCGACGCCCCGCCGGACAGATCGCGGACCTGGCTCAGGAAGGGGCTTTCCGGCACGGAACCGGACGGGCATTCCAGGCACGCCGTGGCCCCGGGTTCGAGCACACCGAGATCGGCCGCCAGCTCGAGGGCTTCGAGTCCCAGCTCCCAGCGTTCGAAGGGGGGGTCGGCCCATCCCAGGTTGAAGGTCTCCCCCTCCCGCGCCAGGCGGCGGATGGCGCGAACGGCGTCGTCGGTGATGATCCGGGCCCAGCTCTCTGGAACGTCGAGCGAGTCACGATTTCGTTCGATCAGCCGTACCGCCGCCCGGTGACGCTCGACAAAAACGACCTTCCCGGCGCCCCTGGACAGCGCCTCGAACCCGACCGCACCGGTCCCGGCAAACAGGTCGAGCCACCGCGATTCCTCGACGTCATCGCCGAAAACTGCGAAAGCGCGTTCCCGGAGCGCATCGGGCGTGGGGCGCAGCGGCATTCCCTTCGACGGTCCCCGGAGCCGCCTCGATCTCCAGATCCCCCCGGTGATTCTCATCGCTTTTTCCCGAGGATGTGGACGATTCGCCTCCCCCGTTGCGCCTTCGGAATCACCTCGCTCATGGCAACGTCGTCGTACGTCACCACGATCACGCCCTTCGGATGCACCTCGGTCACGGTTGCCGTTTGGCCGTTGATCATCTCGACCCGGTCCCCCACCCGGGGCGACCAGCGGTTGAGCGCATCGAAGGCTGGATCGGTCGCCAGCACTACCTTCTCGAGATCATCGAGCACGGCGACCAGCCGGCCGATCGCAAGATTGGGCGCCTGGAGCGGCGAATAGCGGATCACCAGCGGGGGATGCCCGGGGCGGTAGATCGTGATGCGACCCTTCCCGCCCTCGGAAAAGAGGTGGGCCTCGCCCGCCGCCTCCTCCACGGCATCGAGGTTCGACGTCACGGCGCCGAGATACCCGACATACTCGTGCTCGCTGAGCCGCCGCCGCCGCAGCTTCGCGCTCCGGTCCGGGCCGTGAATCGAAACGACCGCTTCCCGGTTGTCGAACAGGGTCAGCCGCGACGTTCGCCCCGCCACCGTGACGATACGCTCGACGACGGGCGACGGGGCGTGGAGCGCCGGGGACGGCGTCTGGGCGGGCCCCGGCGTCGAAACCGGCGCCATCACCACCGTCGCCACCTGCAGGCCGAGAACGAGCGCCGAGAGAATCATGTCCGTCCTTCCCCCGTCCGGCGGTGCGCCCGGCTCATAAGCTCCCGCGCCTTCGTACGCGCCAGGTCGACCGCCTGCCCGGGATCGATCTCACCGTCGAGCACGGCGTCGCGAGCCGCTTTCAACGCGCGCCCGACGTGCGGACCGGGCGGGATACCCGCCGCGATCAGGTCGGCGCCCGTCACGAGGGGCTTTCCTTTGAGGGATGCCTCGATCGCGTCGGCGAGGCGCCGGCGCGCCGCCCGCCCAAGGCCCGTCATCGTCAGGAGAACCGACTCCAGCGGGGTCTTCTCCACGAGGCGGACGAGCTGGCTGCGGCGCCCATCGGACTGCACCAGCGCTGTCAGGCGCCTGACGTGCTCGCCGAGACCCGCCATGAACGCCCCAACGCGACCGGTGAGCTGCAGTCTTTCCGCCAGCCGCTCGCCTGCGCCACCGTTGGCGTGCAACGCAAGCGCGCCCAGGAAAAGGCTCCACCGCTCCGGGAGGCTTCCAAACCCCTCGATCTCGAACCACTTGATCACGCCTTCAAGCTCCAACAGGAACGAGCGGATGCGCTCATCCCACGTGAGGCGGGGCGTGATCGCCCGTAACAGGCCGAGCTCGGCAAGCAGCTCGATCGAAGCCGCCGGATGCGGCTCGTTCAGCAGGAGGACCAACTCGTGCCGGAGCCGCTGACCGGAAAGCCTGTCCAGGACGCCTTCGGCAAGGGCCGTGGAGATCAGGTAACGCGTATCCGCTGCAATAACGAAGCCCAACCGGCGGGCGTAGCGGACGGCTCGAATCGCCCGTGTCGGATCGTCGATGAAGGAGAGCGAGTGGAGAACCCGGATCTCCCTCCGTTCGATGTCTTTTCGTCCTCCGAAGAAGTCGACGAGCGTCCCGAACCGGTCGCCCGCCAGTGCGACTGCAAGGGCGTTGATCGTGAAGTCGCGGCGGTAGAGATCCTGCCGGATCAACGAGGTCTCGACCTCCGGCAACGCGGCCGGCGTGCGGTAGAACTCCGTCCTCGCCGAGGCGACATCGACCTTCTTTCCCGAGGGAAGAATGACTACCGCGGTCAGAAACGGCGCGTGCGGGTGCGACCGCCCGCCCGTCTCCCTGGCCAGCGCCTCGGCGAAGGCGATGCCATCTCCCTCGACCACCAGGTCGACATCCTCGTTCGGACGCTCCAGGAGCAGGTCGCGCACCACGCCGCCCACCAGGTAGACCTCCTCGCCACGCGCGTTTGCCACGGCGCGAGCGTGGCCGAGGATCTCCCCCACCCAGCCGGGCGCAACCGTGCGGAGGCGACGGCCGATGGCCTGGCGCGCGGGCCGCGTGCCCCCAATCCGGTTGTCGAGATTGGCGCCGGCATTCCGGGCCTGGAAGAGCCTTCGAAACAGCTCGATGCGCGTGATCAGCCCGACCGGCCGCCCTTCCTTCTCCACGATGACGAAGCGGTACGACCGTTCGAGAAACGCCTCGCCGAGCTCCTCCAGGGGCATGTCCGCCGGTACCGTCGGCACGCCAGGCCGCATCACCATCCGCACGGGGTGAGCGCCAAGACCGTGGACAACCGCCTGGTCCAGGATCTGTCGCGTCAACGTTCCAACCAGCCGTGCCGAGTCTTCGGCGGTCACCGGCAGGGCGTTGATCCTCAGGTGATTCATCCTCTCCTTCGCCGATTCCACGGATGTCTCGGCCGTGACCGTGAAAATCCGGGAAAGCGCGATATCGCCCGCCGTGAGCGGAGGCGGCATCTCCTTTCGAAGAACCCGGAGAAGCTCCTCCCTCAGCTCGACCGGCGCCTTGCCCAGGATCCTCGCCGACGCGGCCGTCTGATGCCCTCCCCCGCCAAAATGCCTCGCCACGTGTCCCGCGTGAAGGCCGGGCACGCGAGAGCGCAGGATGAGGTTGATATGAGGAGGTTGGACCAGCAGCGCCGCGCCGACGGCAAGGTCGAACGTCTCCATCCACCTGTGCACGACGTACGCCGCCTCCTCGTGGTACTCCTGGACATCGACGGTAGCAATGGAGACCTCGACGCCGTGAATCGTAGTGCGTTCGGTGGCCTCGACCAGCCGGTTGAGCAGCTCGAAATGCCCGGGCTCGAGGCCACGCAGGACCCACCGCTGGATCCATTCCAGCGATCCCCCGGCCTCGAGAAGCCCTGCGGCGACGCGCAGGTCTTCCGGAGTCGTCTCCCGGTAGGAAAGCCCCCCCGTGTCTTCGTAGATCCCCATCAGGAGCAACGAGGCCTCCTCCGGCGTCGGAACCATGTTTCTTTTCTCCAGCAGCGTGGCAACCAGTGTGCACGCGGCGCCTGTCCGCCCCGAGAACACTTCATCCGCCTCGATGCCGCCCGGCTCGGGCTCGTGGTGGTCGATGATCGTCACCGGACAGTTGTCCCGTTGGATCAGGTCCCAGACCTCGCCGAGCCGCCCCGGATGAGACGTGTCGACAACGACGGCATGCTCCAGGCGTGTCCGTCGGACCTCACGGATCTTGACCTCGGGAATCTCCAGGCCACTCTCCTCGACGAAGCGGCGAACCGCAGCCTCCAGCGAGCCGGCAAACACCACCCGGTGCCCTGGAAACAGGCGCCACGCTGCGACAACCGCGGCCGAGAAACCATCAAAATCCGCAGACAGATGCGTCGTGACGATCTTCACTCGCACATTCTACAGGCCCCCGGGGCACGTGGCGCGTCGTGAGCAGACCGGGCGCAACCGGCACGGCAGTCCGGCCCCGCGTTGTCGTGCCCCGTACGGGCGCACGAACAACGGCGGACCCGAAGGCCCGCCGTCCCGGACTGATGGAGGAAAGCTCAGAGGGTCGGGTAGAAGGTCTTGAGGATCTCCTTTGTACTCGGTTCCGGCTTGCCACCCTGGGCCTTCTTGCGAATCGCCTCGAGTTGATCGCCGAACGTGGGCTCGTGCACTTCGTAGAGCACACCCTCGGTCACGACGTCCTTTTCGCGGGTGAATCGCATCGCGGCCTCGCGGCTGGTGACATCGTGATCTTCTGGCACACTGCGCAGCTTCTCCTTGATGATCCCGTACTGCGTCTCGCCCCGCCACGTCACGCACGGCGACAGGACGTTGATAAACGAGAAGCCATGGTGCTCGATCCCGCGCTGGATCAGCTCTGTCAGCATCTTCATGTCCCCGGAGTATCCCCGCGCTACGAAGGTCGCACCCGTCGCGATCGCGAGCTCGACCGGATCGACCGCCGGCTCGGGGTTGCCCCAGAACGACGACTTGGTCTTGTCTCCCGTGGGCGTGGTCGGCGCCGTCTGCCCCTTCGTCAAGCCGTAGATCTCGTTGTCCATCAAGATGTACGTCACGTCGAGATTCCGCCGGCAGGTGTGCATCAGGTGGTTCCCGCCGATCGCCATGCCGTCCCCGTCACCACCGACGACGATCACGGTCGTGTCCGGACGGGAGATCTTGACGCCTGTCGCCAGCGTCAATCCGCGGCCGTGCACGCTGTTGAATCCGTAGGTCGCCACGTAGCCTGGAAGCCGCGAGGAGCACCCGATCCCGGACAGTACGACCGTGTTCCACGGTTCGAGCTGCAGCTTGGCCATGGCGCGGTACAGGGCGTTGAGCACGCCGAAATCGCCGCAGCCGGGACACCACACCGGCTTCAGGTCGGTCTTGTAGCTTCCGGGCTTGAAAACTGTCTCTGTGGCGCTCATACCAGCACCTCCCTCTTCGTCGAAGCCTGTGGCAGAGCTTTCTTGATCTCCTCTTCGACCTCGTGCACGGTCAGGTTCTTGCCGCCCGAGCGTTTCACGATGTTCGTGTGGCCTTCCGGCAGCTCAAGGAAGGTCCGCAGGTACTTGTAGAACTGGGCCGAGTAGCTCAGCTCGATCACGATGAACTCCTTGATCTCCTTGAGAAACTCCTCGAACTCGTGCTTTGGAAACGGGTAGAGGACCTGTGGAACAAAGGCGGCCACCTTCTCGCCCCTGGCGTTGGCACGCTGTACGGCTTCCTTGACCGGTCCCTTCGAGGAGCCCCAGCACAGGATCCCCACGTCGGCATCATCCGGCCCGTACCGCCGGATGAAGTGGAATTCGTCGCGAATTGGACGCAGCTTCCGGTATCGCTTGGCGTTCATCTTCTCGTGGACCAGGAACATGGATGTCGGCTTGCCGTACTCGTCATGCTCCAGCCCGTTGGTCTGGTACTGGCCGCCCTCGATCCCCGGCCACGTCATCGGCGAGACGCCGGTCGGCGTTTCCTTGTATCGCTTGTAATCTTCGAGCTCCCCGGCGGCGGGTGTCACCCGTTCCTTGACCTCGTGGCTCAGCGTCAGCATCGACAGCGTCTCGCTCCGCTGGGCGATATTCTGGTCCGACAGGACGATCACCGGGATCTGGTATTCCTCGGCGATGTTGAACGCATCCACCACGGTGTGGAAGCAATCTTCGACGTCCGCCGGCGCCAGCACGACGCGGGGCGCATCGCCGTGGCTGCCGTACAGCGCCTGCCAGAGATCCGACTGCTCGCTCTTGGTCGGCAACCCGGTGGAGGGGCCGCCGCGCTGGACATCGAAGATCACCGCGGGGAGCTCGGCCATGGAGGCCAGGCCCAACATCTCGGTCATCAGGGCAAGCCCGGGACCGGACGTGGCGGTCATCGCCTTGACGCCCGCGAACGACGCACCGAGGACGCCGCCGATCGCGGCAAGCTCATCCTCGGTCTGCACCACCGAGCCCCCGACCATCGGCATCCACTGGGAGAGGAAGTGGAGCACCTCGGAGGAAGGCGTGATCGGGTACCCGGAGAAGAACCGGCACCCGGCGTGAATGGCGCCCACGGCCGCGGCCTCGTTCCCGGACATCAGGAGCTTCGGCTCGCCGGGCGTGTACTCGAGGCGCCAATCGCTGAGATCCGTGTCGAGGCCCTTCGCAAACTCGATACCTGCCGCGAAGCCCTTCAGGTTGGCCTCGAGAACCTTGGCCTTCTTTTTCGAAAACTTGTTGACGATGGCCTTTCGAATCGGTTCTTGCGGAAGGCTGAAGAGCTCGCTAACCAGACCCAGTGTCACGATATTCTTGGCCAAGGTCGTTCCGGCAGCTTCCTTTGCAAGCTCGATGAACGGAACTTTGATCCATGTCGCTTCCGGACCGGCGCCAAGATCGGCCCCGTCGACCTCGGTTTCATCCTTGGCTTCGGAAAAGATGATCGCGTTCGGAGCCACCATGATCTCACTCTTGAACCGGGCGAAATCTTTCCATGCGAACACCACCAGGATGTCCACAAAGTCGGCCTGGGCAAAGATCTCGTCTCCGCTGACACGGACCGTCGTGGACGACTCGCCGCCGCGGATCTGCGGCCCGTAGGCTTCCACCTTGATAACGTTCAGCCCCTCGCTCGCGCCGGCCTGGGCGATCATGTCCCCCATGGTGATGACGCCGTCACCACCGGAGCCAACCAGGGCCAATGTCAGATCACTCCTTGGCATGCTGTTCTACCTCCCTTTACGGGCCGTGCCCGCTGCTCCCGGAGTCCGTACCAAGCCGTGTCGTCGGTATTTCCTCCGCCTTCGGTGATTGTGAACCTTTTCACACAAAATGTCTATATACAAATCCGGAGATACGCCTTCCGTGATGCATCCAGCCTTCATACGAGAAAACTCCCAAATCCTCCGTCGACAGGGAGAGAAACTCCGGTGATCCCGGAGGCCGGCGCCGAGGCCAGGAACGCCACCGCGGCTGCGACTTCGTCCGGATCCAGCAGGCGCTTCACGGCTGCGCGCTGGGCCCAGCTCTCGAAAACCTCGTCCACCGGCGTTCCCTCACGCCGGGCGACATCCCCGGCGAGCTGCTTCAGGCGCTCGGTCGCCGTGAATCCCGGGCACACGGCGTTGACCGTCACCCCGTCGGCCGCCACCTCGCCGGAAAGAGTCTTCAGGTACCCCGTGACGGCCGCCCGCAGCGCGTTGGACAACACCAAGCCCGGTTGAGGCTCACGAACGGCGATCGAGGTGATCGCCACGATCCGGCCCCAGTGCCTGGCCCGCATTCCCGGGAGCACCGCCTCCACGAGCCGTTGCGCGGGGAGCAGGAGGAGTCGCATCGCGGCCTCGAAGTCGTCGGCCGAGACGGTCGACGCGGGCATCGAAGCCGGGCCCCCGCCGTTGATCACGAGGACATCGGCCGGCCCAAAGCGTTCTTCGGCCGCGGCGGCGATGGCGGCCGGCGAAGCCGGGTCCGCCAGGTCTGCGGCAAACCCTTCCGCACGGCCCCCCGTCCCTTCACGGATCCGCGACGCGGCGGCCCGGATCCGCTCCGGGGAGCGGGAAACCATCAAGACGTTTGCCCCTTCCAACGCCAGCGCCTTCGCCGTGGCAAAGCCGAGGCCTGCCGAAGCGCCACCGACGATCGCCGTCCGGCCATCGAGCCCGGTGTTCATTGCAAGCCCTTGAAGACGGGGTCGACATCAACCGGGATGTCTTTCATCCCACCCAGCAGTTTCTGCATGGCCGGGGAGACGGTGCCGTAGGTCGCGACGAGCTGCTTCGCGTCCCCGTACGAGCCGCGGGCTTCGATCATCAGGAGCTCCCGGGCGAGGTCCCGGATCGCGCCGGGAAACTGTTCCACGCGGGGACGGAAGCGTCCATCCCGGGCCACCTCGATGGCGCCACGGGACATCAGGTAGTTGGTCTCGATCACCACGGCGAGCCCGTGAGCCTCGGTGGTCCCGAACCGCGCCGAGCGGAACAACCCGGCCAGGTACGTCCACGGAAGGTGCTCGACGACCGCCAGCGGCACGGCGCCCCTGTCGGCCAGCGCATAGAGATTGTAGACGCCGACGACGTCCGCCTTGGCCTCCTCGATCGCCGAATAGAGGTCCTTGAGCTGGAGCCGGACCTCCGTCTTGCGTCCACCGACGGTGATCCGTCCGGGCCCGAGCCCGTGCGCCAGCTCGTGGAAGAGCGTGAAGTGGAAGTACGAATCAAAGGCGATGCTGTTGGCCTCTGCGCCCTCGAGCACGCGGTGCGCGATCGGCACGAGAATGGCGTCGTACTTGGCCCGCATCATGTTCTTCAGGAGAACCTTCTTCGAACCCTTGGCCTCGCGGACCCGCTCATCGTTCGGCAGGTTGAATGCCAGGGTCTGAATGCCGGCCCGGGCATCGCCGGCCGTGAACACCTCGTCGACGACGCGGATCGGCGAATCCGTGCCCCGGTGCAGGTTCTTGTACCTGTCGGGGATCGGGAGGTTCCGCTCGAGGAAGGGAAGCTGCGACGTGTACCCGGCAAGCCGCGCGGATTCTTGAGGCTGGGCCACGCACAGGAACGCCTCGAACGATGCCTTGTACCCGAACAGGCCATCCTCGTACGTCTCGTAGGGGCCAATCACGACCTCGAGCGGAGAATCGAGATCCATCCAGGCGAGATCGGACTCGTAGTAATCGTCATCGAGAAACGCCTTGGCCCGCAGCGTGAGAAACCTCTTCAGGCTGGCGTTGCCGGTGGCAGCCGCGGCTGCCTCCAGCTCGTGCGCAGCGCTCTTGAGAAACGGCGCATACTCGGTGCTGTACGGCACCGCGACGAGATCATTCCCCTTGCGGCGGATCACGGTGGTCAGGGATGTGAATGCCGCGCGGTCGGAGGGATGCGCCGTGATCCATGCGTTGAAGGCATCCCTGGTCATGTCGTCCGGGTAGAACCCGGCGCCAGCGGGATGCGGGCGGGTCCCGATAAACGGCTCGAAATGCCGCAGGCGATCCCATGGGCCGGCCATGATCCGGTAGTAGCGCTGAGCAAAGGGCGCAAGAGGACCCTGCAACGCGGCGACCTTCGTGGCCAGCTCCGGGTTCCCTTGCCACACCTGGCGCAGGTAGATCTTGTCGATCTCGCGTGCGGCCTTGACAAGGTGCCGCAACGCAGCCCGGTCCTGGGGGGTCAGCACGGACAGGTCGGTCGAAATCTCGTGCCGCCGGAACTGGGCACAACGCGCCGCGATGTCCGGCGCAATCTTCAACGTGGGCGCAGCGTGCTGCGGGGAGACGGCGCAGGCAGCGACGAGGCTCATCAGGACCAGACAGGCGAGGACGCTCACACGCATGGATACCTCCGGTTCATTCGGATTGAGCCACGGGTTTGACCGCCCGGAGGCTGAAATCCCGCGGGCCGTTAAGGAGCTCGTCGAGACGCTTCGCGAGCCTGGACAGCGCCTCGCCGCCTTCGCCACCGGCGCCCGGTCCATCGTCCAACCGCTGCTCGGGTGGAAATGGATGAAGAAACTCGCTTTCGCCAGGAACGAATCCCGCAACCTCGAGAAAGACGCGCAACGTCTCCGGCAGCAGCGGACGGCGATGGGTCGGATCCAGCCAGAAGAGGCTTGCACCGACCCGGAGGTTGTGGGGATTCGGACATTCGGCAATGAGCACGCCCCCGGGACGAAGCACACGATACGCCTCGTGGAGCACCTCCAGCAGCCGGACCGGATCCAGGTGTTCCAGGAGGTGGATGGCCGTCACGGCGCCCAGGGACGAGGCCTCCTGCTGACCAAGGACGCTGCGGACGTCGCCTTCGAGAACCTTCAGGCCGCGCCGCCGTGCGGCCTGGGCCAAGGCGGGATCCCCCTCGATCCCGGTCGCCTCGACCCCCGCCTCCCGGAGCAGCACGAGAAGCTCCCCACGCCCGCATCCCAGGTCGAGCACGGGCCCCTTGTCCCGTAACACCGGCAGGTAGCGATCGAGGCGGTGCGCGATGTCCGCCTCGCTTCCGCGAAACGTCTCGACAAGCGCGGGCTGAATCTCCGCCAACGCGGCCGCAAGCTCCTCTTCGGCCGGGGAAGCCTCGACGACGGGAAGCGGCTCGCGCCTCAGCATCCGTTCGACGAGGGAGGCGACCTCTTCAAGCTCATCGGCAAGCCGGTCGATCAGGGCGTCACCGCGGCGGACCGCGGCGGGCAGGCGCTCATCCCGGACCTCGGCCGCGACGCTCCCGGCTTCGGCGACGGCCAGCTCGAGCCGGTCGAGGCGGCATTCCACCGGCTGGATCCGTGCGTCACGCACATGCTCCACGGCACCCTGAAGCTCCCGCAGAGCGTCCTCCACGCGGTCAGCGCGCGTTTCCAGGCGCGGCGCCCGCTCGTCCCGCAGGCGCTCGATCTCGCGCCAGGTCTCGTCGATCTTGCGAGCCGCCTCCCGGCGCGCGCCCTCCAGCTCGGCCATCCGCGCCCTGAGAGCCGCGATCTCCCGCGCGCGCGCGGCCGGGTTCAAGACGAAAAGAGCCTTCGCCAGCAACCGGCGAAGGCTCGACGTTTCCCGTTCCCCGGTGGACGGGCCAGCCGGCGACGGCATGTCTCTCGGATCCGGGGGGCTCACGCTGATCCCCTCAAGACGCCTCGGGCGCGGCCTCCGGCCCGGCCTCCGCGGGCTCGCCGGGGGGAACGGCAGCCTCGGCCTCGACTTCGGGCTCGGACGTGACCGGCTGCTCGCCGGGACGCACGACGTAGACCGGGAGGGTCACGGTGATCTCGCGGTGAACGACAACCGGGACCTTGAACGAACCAAGCTCCTTGATCGGATTGGAAAGATTGATCTTGCGCCGGTCGATCTCGATCCCGCGCGAGGCCAGCTCAGCCGCAATATCATGGGTCGTGACCGAACCGAAGAGGACATCCTTCTCGCTGGCGCGGCGCTCGAAGATCAGCTCCACGCCCTCCAGGCCCGCGGCAACCTGCTCCGCCGCGGAACGCCGTTTGAGATCGGTTTCCTCCCACTGCTTCTGCTCCTGCTCGAAGAGCTTGCGGTTGCCCGGCGTGTCGATGTATGCCAACCGTTTTGGAAGCAGGTAGTTGCGAGCATATCCCGGCTTGACCTCGACCACGACGCCGCGCTCGCCGAGATGTTCCACGTATTCGTTCAAAATCACTTTCATCGGAGCCTCCTAGGTGTCATCGGAACGCTTGGGACGTAGAGAATGAAAGCTGTCCATGATCCCGAGAGCCGCCACGAACGCAGGAAACGGGACCTGGAGGCACAGCAACGCCACGCCCCATCGCACAAACCAACCTCGCCCGACAAAACGTACGAGGTGGGCCCGGATCATAGCCAAACCCTGGATGAAATACAAGATGAGCGCACCCGCCAGCAGGTTGACCGCGATCCACCGGAGCGTACCGCCGGTGAAAAGCGTCCCCAACCCCCCGAGCACGAATCCAACCGCAAGCCATTCATCGTTGCGGTACTCCTCGAACGGAACCGGTTCCCAGCCAAAGCCGAGAAGCGGAAGGCGGGAACGGATCCAGAACAGGACGGCCGACAGATACGCCACCGGGACGGCCGGAAGGACCCAGGTCAGGTTCCGCTCGCTGGCATCGAGCGCCAGCTGGATCCGGGTGGTGGACACCCCGATCTTCTTGTAGAAGTCCAGCGCCTGGGTCCCCATCGAGCTCAGCCACCCCGATGTCGCCACCATGGGAGAACGGGGCCAGGCCAGCCCGGCCACCGTGAGCAGCACCAGGGCCAGGCCGCCGAGCACAGTCACCAGGAGCCAGCGGCCATCGGACCAGCCGGACCGCCGTCGCTGCTCGATGACCATCGACGGGAGCCCGATCATCGTCACATACCCCACGAAGAACAGTACGGCCATCGTTGTCCCACTGGCCACCGCGACCACGCCGAGCGCCACCACGACCCATCCCCACGCGGCGACGCCGCTGGGATGCCGCGCCGCGTACTGCAGCAACGGGATCAAGCCGAGCGGCGCCACGAACACGCCAATCACCGGGAGGACGAACAGGCTGGCAAAGAGCAGCAGCGAGATCGCCCCGCTTCCCAGGGCGCCAAAGCTCCGCCGGCCGATACCGTGCATCCCCGGCGCCGCCGGCGGCGGGTTCAGGCCCTGGTCCACGCGATCCTCCCCATCCTGTCCCGGCCGGGCCGGGCGCCAGGCTCAGTCACCCACGTACGGCAACAACGCCATGAACCGGGCGCGCTTGATGGCCCGGGCCAGCTTGTGCTGGTAGGACGGGCTCGTCCCGGTCACTCTCCGCGGCAGGATTTTGCCGTTGACGGGCGTGAAATCGCGAAGCAGATTGACGTCCTTGTAATCGATGTAGCCAACCTTGTCTACCGTAAAACGGCAAACCTTGGCACGCCGGCGAAAACGCTTTTTCCGTACCATGCGAACCACCTTACACGTCCGTTTCTTCTGCGCTGGGCTCATCTTCCGTGACGGTGGCCCGCGCAGCCTTCTTGGCGGCCTTGGTTTTCAACTGGCGCTCGATCTTCCGCTTCCGAATCAACTCGCGATCCAGGTTGAGCACTAAAGAACGCATCACGACGTCGCTCGTGCGCAATTCGAACGCCAGCGGATCCTGGACCGAACCCTCGGCGTTGAACCGCCAGAAGTGATAGATTCCCATCGTCTTCTTCCTGATCGGATAGGCGAGCTTCCGCCGGCCCCACGCATCCTTGTTAACAATCTCACCACCATCCTTGGTGACGATTCCTTCGATGCGTTCGAGAGCCGCCGCTTCCTGCTCGGGGCTGGTTTCTGGATCCAGAATAAGCCCCAACTCGTACAAAGGCATGTGATCTCCTTTCGGCCTTTGGCCCCGGAACCTTTGTCCGGGGCAAGGAGCATGTTTCCCGGGTCATGCCCGGGTGCAGCATTGTACAGATTTCAACGCAAAATGCAACGCCGAGGCCAAAGGCCGCGGCACGGCGAGCAGCCGCTCCACGCGCAGCATCCCCCGTCCACCCCCTCGAACGCTCCCGAATACACTCGCCGGCGCACATTTCTTGGTCCCTGTCATCCCGAGCACCGTCATGCCCCAGCGTGGAACCAAATATGCGGACGAACAGGGGGGCGCAGCGTCACCAAGACGTACGGTGACAGTGACATACACGAGGTTCTCGATTGGCCGGCATTCGTGTTCGTCGAGAGACCGTGGCAGCGCCCGGGAGGCCCGGCCTACGGCCGGCCCGCGTCATTCGCCTCGATCCGTCCCTCGCGCGAGCGCGGGTCCGGCTCGAAGCTCATGC
>JAADFN010000147.1 GCA_013152895.1 Acidobacteriota bacterium
GCTCGCGCGAGGGACGGATCGACGCGAATGACGCGGGCCGGCCACAGGCCGGGCCTCCCGGGCGCTGACCGCGGGCCTGCTGCAAGCAGGGTCTCCCGGGCGTTTCCTCGGTCTCGCGACGAACACGATTTGCCGGGCGGTAGATGATGAATCATCCGGGCTGGGGTACACTGTGCGCCTGATGAGAAAGTTCTTGATTGCATTGTTGAGTGTGTGCGTCGCGGTGCCTCTGATCGCCGGGACGCGGTCGTCGGCGCCCGCAGCGCCACTGGTGACACGCAGCCTGGGGTTGTACATCCAGGCGAGGCTGGCCGAGGCGCGCGGGGCATACCGGCAGGCGCTCGACCTGTACGCCAGGGCGTTGAAAGTCGATCCGGACAGCGGGGAGATCAGGACCGGCTATGCATCGCTGCTTGCGAACGTCGGGCTGGCCTCACAGGCGTTGGACATCCTGAAACCGGTGCGGGATCTCGACTGGTACGGCCAGAAGATCCGGGCGCTGTCGCTCGCAGCGGCGGCCGCGACCGATCCCGAAAAGCTTGGAAAAGCGGAAAAGGCTCTCCGGGAAGTGCTTGCTCAGCGGACCGGAGACCCGAACGTGCAAATGGCGCTCATCCAGGTCCTGCGGCGTGAAGGGAAGATTGCCGAGGCCGAATCCGTGCTTCATGATCTTCGTGTACGGAGGCCATCCAATTCCCAGCTGCTCCTGATGGATGCGACGATGCTGGAAAGCCTGGGGCGGCTCGACGAGGCGGAGACCCTGTTCGAAAAGTGCGTCGCCTCGGGTCCTCCCGAGGCGGATTGCCGGGACCAGCTGGTTGATCTTCTTGTCAAGCAAGGACGTTCGGCCAAGGCGGCGGGTGTGCTTGCGGGCGGCCTCACGCCGGATGATCTCGATGGCATGATGCGCGCGGCCACGCTCTACGCCCAGGGTGGAAAGCCCAGGAAGGCGTTGGCAATGGTCAACCGCGTTCTTCAGCAGGCGCCGAGCTCTCCAGCCGCCCGGCGGCTGAAAGCGTTGCTGCTCTCCGATATGGGCCGGTACGACGAGGCGGCCAGCCTGCTCCGCGAGCTGTACCGGAAGAACAAGAACGACGCCCAACTGGGGCTTGACCTGGCCTGGGCTGAGGCCAGGCAAGGTCATGTTCCGGCTGCCCGCAAGCTTGTGACGCGGCTGTGGAAGCACCTGAAGAAGAATCCGTCGTCCGACCAGGCTGTTCAGATCTGTTTGACGGCGGCGCGGATCGAGCTGATCGCGGGGCGGACCGCGGCGGCGCGGGAGTGGCTCGACAGGATTACGGATCCCTCGGCCGCCGGCTCCCGGCTTGTGCAGCTGCTGGCCCAGACGTACCGCCGCGACCATGACTGGAGGGGCGGCATTGGCGGGATGCTCCGCCTCCAGCCGAAGGTGAAAGGAGCGGCGAGGAACGCGGCTGTGGCGTTCGAGGCTGAGTTCCGGCTCCGGTTGGGTCAACCCGGGGCACGGCGGTTGTTGGCTCCACTCCTGCAGTCGAATAATATCCGCAATGTGCGGCTGGCCGTGCACGTGCTCGCGGCGGTCAAGCGATGGGAGGATGTCGCACGGGAAGCGAAAACGGCCCTGCGAAGGTTCCCCTGGGACCACGACCTGATGTTTTCCAGGGCCGCCGCCCTGGAGAGACTTGGACGTCTCGACGAGGGCGCCAAGCTCTTTCAAGAGATCTTGGCGAAGGACCCGGACGATGCGCTTTCGGCGAACTACCTGGGCTACATGTGGGCCGACGCCGGGAAACATCTTCCCGAGGCGCTCAAGCTGATCAGCCACGCGGTCGAGCTGGAGCCTGACAACGGGGCCTACCTCGACAGTTTGGGCTGGGTCTATTTCAAGATGGGAAAGTTGGAGGAGGCCGAGCAGTGGCTGCGGCGTGCGTTGCAGAAGATGCAGCCTGATGGCACGGTTCTGGCTCACCTGGGGGAAGTCCTCGCCGCCCGTGGAAAGACCGATGAGGCCAGGCAGACGCTGGAACAAGCGTTGGCCATGGGGTGCGAGAAGCCGGCGCACGTGAAGAAGATTCTGGACCGGCTCAAGACGGTTCGATGATCGTGAGGTTCACGGGCGGGCTCCGGCCGCTGTGGACGTTTGCAGCGGGCCTGGGCCTCGTCGCGGTCTTGGGAACGGTGGCCTGCCGGAGCGCTGCGCCGCCCGTTCTCTCGCCCTCGGACATGAAGGCCGGCGTTGCATCCCTGTCCCGCCCGTTTCCCGGTGATCTGGCCGCGCTGTACCAGCTCACGGTTCCCTCGTCCGGCGGGCTGCGCCTGTCGATTGTGACCCACGGGGAGGCGGGCAGGCTGACGATCAGCGAGCCGTTTGGCAGCGCACTCAGCGTGGCCGCATGGGGTCCAACGACAGAGGTTCTCGACCTTCGTCACGGGTGCCGCCTCGATGGCTCCGGGCGGCGGGACCTGTTCTGGGAAGGTCACATGCCGCTCGCCGAGCTTGCACGTCTCCTGGGAGGACGGCTTCCGGCGGCGGCGGGGGACAGGATCGAGATCGAGCCTGGAGGGGGCGTGATTGTCAGGGGAACCGGGTGGAGCTGCCGGGTCACGGTGGCGCGGGATCCGTGGCGCGTGACACGTGTGAACGGCCCCGCCGGTACGGTGCCACCCAGCTGGCGGATCCGTCTTGGCCGTCACACGTCGTCTCTGCCGGGATTCCTTCACGCCGAGTGGGGCCACGGGAAATGGGCCGAGCTCAAACTCGTGCGGCTCGAGTGGAACACCGGGGAAGAGCTACCGCCACTGCCGGATCTCCCGCCGTGCAGTGGACGGGAGTGATGGGATGAGCGGGGTTCGCGTTCGTGTTCCGGCAAAAATCAACCTCCATCTCGAGGTGTTGGGACGCCGCCCCGACGGGTTCCATGAGCTCAGAACCTTGTTTGCCAGCATCGGGCTTTGGGACGAGCTCGAGGTTCGTGCCGCGGATGAGGGCGTCCTTGATCTTGAAGTTGAACCAGCGGGGTGTGTGACGGGTGACGAAGACAACCTCGTGATGCTGGCGGCGCGGGCATTGTGGCGGGAGCTTGGACGGGAGCCCGGCGCTCGTATGAGATTAAGAAAGGCGATTCCGGTTGGAGCGGGGCTGGGCGGCGGTTCGGCCGATGCGGCGGCGGCCCTGGTTGCGCTCGATCAACTCTGGCGCCTTCGGTTGGAGCGCCCGGCGCTTCACAGGCTTGCCGCCAGGCTCGGAAGCGACGTGCCGTTTTTTCTCTTCGGTGGACTGGCATGGGGCGTCGGGCGGGGGGACGAGGTGTACCCGCTACCCGACCGGATCCGGGGCGTGGCGCTCGTCGCCATGCCCGGCGTGAGCGTGTCGACACGACTCGTCTATGAAAGCCTTGACCGGCAAGGAGGTTGGCATCCACACGATCCGAAGGTGTATAGTTTTATTGCGGGAACGGCGCCGGCGGTTCCGTGGAGGGCGCTGCGGAATGATCTGCAGCGATATGTCGTTGGCACATGGCCGGAGGTCGGACTCCTGCTGAAAGAGCTCGAGAGATGTGGCGGCCTGCGGGCGGCGGTCACGGGATCAGGATCGGCCGTGTTCGCACTGTTCGCAGATGAGGAGGGCGCACGAGAAGCTTTATCGCGGCTCACCGGCGGACGGCGGGTTTTCATCGCCCCGGTCTTGCCTCGATCTTCGGCTCGCCTCGAGCCGCAGCGTTTTTGACACCCAACATGAGCGTGACCGATGTGTGGAGCCTGGAGAGGTCTTCGCACATGAGCCCATCTTGGTGTGAAGCCGATCCGGGGGAGGGAGAGCATGGAAATTACAGAGGTTCGTATCAGCCCGAGCAAGGGAGGCAAGGTCCGCGCGTTCGCGAGTATCGTTATCGACGATTGCTTCATCATCAACGATCTGAGGGTCATGGAAGGACGGGAGGGCCAGCTTTTCGTGACGATGCCGGCGCGCAAGAGCCGGAACGGCCAGATGCGGGACATCGCACATCCTCTCAATTCCGAAACCCGCCAGCAGATCGAAGAACGTGTCCTGGAAGAATTTCGAACGTCGGTGGCGAACATGGTGGTGCCCCAACGGCGGGGCGCCAACGGTGGAGGGGGATCGCAGAGGGGCAAGGAATCCCCGATGTCGCGGCTGTCGACCAAGCTGTTTTCTGACGAGTACTGGACCTCGGGATCGAGGAAGTCCGGAGAGTAGGAGTTTCCCACATTCGGGGTGGATCTGGAACATGGCAGTAGCGGAAAAAAGATAGGGTATACTGTCGCGCGCTTGGGGCGTCGGCAAGCGGTAAGCCACCGGTCTTTGGAACCGGCATTCGCAGGTTCGAATCCTGCCGCCCCAGCCAAAGAGTAGGAAGGACATGCTGAAGGAACACCCGCTCATCGTCTTCTCCGGTCGGAATAATCCGGCGCTGAGCTCTGCGATTTGTGATTACCTGCAGATTGAGATGGGGAAGATCCGCCTTGGCAGCTTCTCCGATGGAGAAATCTCCTGCCAGATTCAACAGAATGTCCGGGGCTCCGACGTCTTTATCGTGCAGTCCACCGGGAGGCCGACGAACGAGTCGCTGATGGAGCTTCTCGTGATGCTGGACGCCTTCCGGCGGGCATCGCCGACGCGGGTCACGGCCGTCCTGCCATACTTCGGCTACGCACGGCAGGACCGGAAAGACAAGCCGCGCGTTCCGATCACGGCGAAGCTGGTGGCCAACCTGATTACGACGGCCGGCGCCAACCGCCTGCTGGCGATGGACCTGCACGCCTCACAGATCCAGGGTTTCTTCGACATTCCCGTCGATCACCTGTACGCCGCGCCCGTATTGATCGATGCGATTCGCAGGCATGAGCTCGAACGGCTCATGCTGGTCGCGCCGGACGCGGGTGGCGTCGAGCGCGCCCGGGCGTTCGCCAAGCGGCTCAAGGCGGACCTGGCCATCATGGACAAGCGGAGGCCCGAGGCCAATCGCGCCGAGATCATGAATGTTATCGGTGATGTTGAGGACCGGGACTGCGTGATCGTTGACGACATCATCGATACGGCGGGGACGCTGGTCAAGACGGTGGAGGCCCTGGTCGATCGTGGCGCGCGAAGCGTGTATGCGGCGGGGGTCCATGCCGTTCTGTCCGGTCCCGCCGTCGAACGAATCGAGAACAGCACGGTACAACAGGTCATGGTGACCGATACGCTCTCGTTGCAGCCGGATGCGGCATCCTGCCCGAAGATCGAGCAGCTTTCCGTCGCGGTTTTGCTCGGCGAAGCTATCCGGCGTATTCATGAGGGCGCCTCGGTCTCAAGCCTGTTCGTCTAAAGATCCGGAGGAAAAGAATGACTGAAACAGACAAGGACATCGTTATCACCGTTGAACGCCGGGAGGGCCTCGGGAAGGAAGCGGTCCGCAAGCTTCGCCAGATAGGAAAGATCCCAGGCGTGGTCTACGGTGGCAATAAGGAACCATTCCCAATAGCAGTGGACCGTCATTCGGTGCAGGAGCTCCTCAGGCAAGAAGCCGGTGAAAATACGATCTTCTTGCTCAAGCTCAAGGGCGCCAAGCAACAGCGCCGGGCCATGATCCGCGAAATCCAGATTGATCCCATGACGCGGGATTTCATCCACATCGATTTCATCCGGGTGACCCGGGGGCAGAAGCTGACGGTTTCCGTTCCGGTCGAGCTGGTGGGCGACTGCGCCGGGGTACGCCACGGCGGGGTGCTCGAGTTCTCGACCCGAGAGATTTCGATGGAAGTGCTCCCGCGTGAGCTTCCAGAGAAGATCACCGTCGATATCAGCGAGATCGACATCGATCAGAACGTGACGATTGAAGACCTTATGGACCTGATGCCGAAGAGCGCGAGGGTGCTCGAGGATCCAGGCCGTGTCGTCGTGACCATCGGAGCTCCGAGAGCTGCCGCCGTCGAAGAGGAAGAAGAGGCCGCCGAAGTGGCGCCAGAGCTGGTCATCACCGAGCGTGCAGAGCCGGAGGTGATCGGGGGCAAGGGCAAGGAGGAGCCGGAGTAGGTCCGGCGCCGACCACATGGCGATCGAGCTCGTCGTTGGATTGGGCAACCCCGGGAAGGAGTACGAGACAACGAGGCACAACGTCGGTTTCCGGATCGTGGATGCGGTGGCGGGTCGGCTCAGGGCCGGGCGGTGGGAGCGTCGCTTCCTCAGTGATCTCGCCCATACGGGCCGGGGGCGCAGCGTGTGGCTCGCCAAGCCTCGTACCTTCATGAATCGGTCCGGTTCGGCGGTCGCCGAGCTGACTTCGGGTCTTGGAATTCGCGCGAACGAAACCCTGGTCGTTGTCGACGATGTCGATCTACCGCTCGGCCGCATCAGGATCAGGCCGTCGGGCGGTGCTGGTACTCACAACGGTCTTCGCGATATCGTCGCAGCTATCGGAACCGGATTCCCGAGACTTCGCGCAGGCGTTGGACGCGAGAATGGCGTTGGCGACGATCTCGCGGCTTTCGTTCTTTCGCCGTTTGAGCACGACGAGCTCGATACGGCCGGAACACTCATTGAACGGGCTGCTGAAGCAGTGATCGTCAGCATTTTTGAGGGGTTGGAGAGGGCAATGAATCGCTTCAACCAAACAGTCAGTTTCGAACAACCGGAGGAGTAAAGGAGGAGGAGGCTATGGAGATCACCCATCTGATGTACTGGTTCCCGCTTGCCGGTATTCTTGCCCTGTTGTACGCCTGGTGGAAAGCGAGGTGGGTCAACAAACAGGACGTTGGAACGGAACACATGGCCGAAATCGGCGGGCACATCCGGGAGGGCGCCATGGCCTTTCTGGGCCGTGAGTACCGCGTCATCGCAATCTTCGTGGCGTGCGTCGCGGTCCTGTTACTGATCGGCTACAAGGGAAACACCAAGCTGGTGGCTGTCTCCTTCGTGCTCGGCGCGACCTGCTCGGCGCTGGCGGGGTACTTCGGCATGCGCGTCGCCACGGCCGCCAACGTTCGCACGACCCAGGGGTGCCGCACATCGATTGTTTCTGGGCTGAAAGTCGCCTTCAGCGGGGGCACGGTCATGGGGATGAGCGTCGTTGGGCTGGCCGTCCTCGGCCTGAGCGTCCTGATGATCATCTACACCCGGGCGTTCGGATTCACGGTGCACGATCTCAACGGTGTTGTTCTGCCCGTCATCACGGGCTTTTCTCTGGGCGCCTCCTCGATCGCCCTGTTCGCGCGCGTCGGCGGCGGCATCTACACCAAAGCGGCAGACGTTGGAGCCGACCTGGTGGGGAAGATCGAAGCCGGAATCCCCGAAGACGACCCCCGCAATCCCGCGACGATCGCTGACAACGTCGGCGACAATGTTGGCGACGTCGCCGGTATGGGCGCCGATCTCTTCGAGTCGTACGTTGGCGCCATCGTTGGCGCCATGGTGATCGGTGGCGCCATGCATTCGGTCAACCTGGTCGTGCTGCCACTGTTGATCGCCTCTGTTGGTATCATCGTCTCCATCCTGGGGACGTTCGCGGTCAAGGCCACGGAAGGTGGAAACCCGCAGGCCGCCCTCAACCGCGGCACGTTCGGTGCCGGCATCCTGATGACGATCCTGACCTGGCCGATCCTGGTGTGGGCGGTTCCAACGCCGATCCTACATGCCGGCAGGTCGATCAGCGCGACCGGCATCTTCGTGGCCACGATCGTCGGTCTTGCCGCTGGGATCGCCATCGGCCTGATCACCGAGTACTACACGGCGGAGTCCAAGTCCCAGGCACGTTCTATCTCCAAGGCCTCGGAAACCGGTGCCGCGACCAACATCATCACCGGCCTTGCGGTGGGCATGCAGTCCACGGCCCTGCCGCTGATCACCATCGCCATCGCGATCGTGCTGTCGTTCCGTTTCGCCGGGCTGTACGGCATCGCCGTCGCAGCCCTGGGGATGCTCGCAACGACGGGGATCCAGCTCGCCGTCGATGCGTACGGTCCCGTGGCCGACAACGCCGGCGGAATCGCTGAAATGAGCGACCTTCCCAAGGAGGTCCGCGTTCGGACCGACAAGTTGGATGCGGTGGGCAATACGACCGCTGCCATCGGCAAGGGCTTCGCGATCGGATCGGCGGCGCTGACGGCCCTGGCGCTCTTCTCCGCGTTCGCCCAGACCGCGAAGATCGGGGCGCTCGACATCACGAATCCCAAGGTGATGGCCGGGCTCTTCATTGGTGCGATGATGCCGTTCCTGTTCACCTCGATGGCGATGAAAGCGGTTGGCGCGGCGGCGTTCGACATGATCGAAGAGGTCCGGCGCCAGTTCCGCGAGATCCCGGGCCTGATGGAAGGGAAGGCGAAGGCCGATTTCGCCCGGTGCGTCGATATCTCGACGGCCGCCGCGATCAAACGGATGATCGTTCCCGGGTTGATGGCCGTCCTGACGCCCGTTGCCTTCGGTTTCTATGACAAGTTCATGCTGGGCGGTCTCCTGGTTGGAGTGACCGTGTCCGGCGTCTGCATGGCCATCTTCATGTCGAATTCGGGCGGTGCCTGGGACAACGCCAAGAAGTACATCGAGTCTGGCGCGTTCGGCGGAAAGGGCTCCGAGCCGCACAAGGCGGCCGTGGTCGGCGATACCGTCGGCGATCCGTTCAAGGATACGGCCGGTCCGTCGCTCAACATTCTCATCAAGCTGATGTCGGTCGTGGCCCTGGTGATTGCACCGCTGCTCGTCTAGGCGCGTACCGGATCTGCGGATCCCTCGATGTTTTACCTTCAGCCGGCCTTCGGGCCGGCTTTTTCCACGCCCCGCGCGGGTGAATGGTGGAGGCGTTCAGGAAGAGAGCGAGGGAGGCTGGCGCCACGGGCGGAGACGGGGAATGAGGCCGAGCCGGGAGCAGGCCGTCCAGAATGTTTCTATGGCGGCCCTTTCACGCGGGCCGATCCGGTAGCTGAGAATCGTGCCGAGGTACTCGATGGCGAGATCACGGGGCCAGCCGGCGGATCGAGCGTGACTCGTGGCGAGGCGTGCGACTTTTCCAAGATTCGTTTCGAGTGTTCGGGAGAGGATCGTTGGAAGGTGCCCGAGATCCGTGCCTTCCCGGGCCATCCACACGGCGAAGACGAACGGGAGGCCGGTCAGCTCCTTCCACGCTTCGCCGAGATCGAGCTGGTACCGGTAATCCGCGACCGGAGGCTGGCAGGTGATGACCTTGTCGCCGATGAGCAGGACGGCCGGTGGAGCCCCTGAAGACGTGGGAGCATCGATCGGCACGAGGTCCGGGGTGGTCCCGTACAGCTCGTGGAACAGCACCTGGAGAAGCGCGACAGAGGTGTGGCTCTCCCCGTCGACCGCGATCGATGTGATCTCCGGGAGAGGCACCCGGCTGAACACGCGAACGGTCAAGGTCTCGCCATCGCTGCAGATGCCGCCGGCCGGAACGATGACGAGGAGCTCGGGAGAGGTTTGATAGTCGATCACGGGACACAGGGAAAGGTCGGCTTCTCCCGCGAGCAGTCGCCCGAGCAAGTTGCTCGGAACATCGGGGACAAGAGCCAGGCGCGGATCGTCGGCGAGCCCATCGATCAGGGGAATGGCGTTGAGATAACTGACAACGCCGAGAGAGAAGGCCCGGTCTTTGTGATGCTGTGGAAACACGCGGACTCCAAGAGATGAGGACCGGCCGTCTGACGCTGATCCGGCCGGGCGAGGGAACTTTACCACCGGCCGGCCGCAGAATCACATCAGCTGACCATTGGGAATACCAGGGGACCGAGAATCAGAACGAGGAGCACGACGATCAGAGCCGCGATCATGTTCAGGCGGACGCCTTCCCGGAACATGTCGGTTGCGCTGACCTTTCCTGACGCCATCACGATGGCGTTCGGAGGCGTCGCGACGGGGAGCATGAAGGCGCAGGAAGCTGCCACGGTCGCGGCGACCATCAGGAGGTACGGAGGCTCATCGATGGCCAGGGCCAGCGCGGCCATGACGGGCATCATCAGGGTCGCGGTCGCCGTGTTGGATGTCAAGTTCGTGACGAAGATCGTGACGAGCACGACGACCAGGATAATCAGAATCACCGAAAGGTGTTGCAACCCATGAAGCTCCTGCGCCATCCAGTCATCCAGCTTCGATGCATGGACACCATCGGCAAGGGCGAACCCGCCGCCGAAAAGAAGGAGGATGCCCCAGGGAATTCCGTGCCGGACTTCCTCCCACGTCACGAGGGGCCTTCCGGACTTGTCTCCGCGTGGGATCATCGTCGCCGCGATGGCTGCCGCGATCGCCGGGACCGCATCCGAGACGAGCTTTGGATTGGAGAGCAGCCGGCTCCATCCGGGGATCACGAGACTGCCGAAACGAAGATCGGCCCTGAAGATCCACAAGAGTGCGGTAACCAGCAAAAGGAGAAGGGCACGCCGTTCGGCAGGCGTGACGGGTCCGAGCGATGCGGCCTCGCGTTGGAGCACGTCCCCGGCGGAACCGCCCCCCTCCAGTCCGCGGGCGAGCAGAAGGCCGGCGATGGGGAGCAGGCAGATCACGGCGGGGATGCCGAAGAGCATCCAGCTCCCGAACGTGATCTGTGGGAGGTTTGGAACGAGATTCGGGGCCATACCGGCCAGGACGAGGTTGGGCGGGGTCCCGACGAGGGTGCCCAGCCCTCCGATCGAGGCGCCGAAGGCCACGGCGAGGAAGAGCCGCATCGGTGCCTTGGGATCCGTGAGCTTCGAAGCCACGCCGGCGGCGATGGGCAACATCATGAGCGTTGTCGCCGTATTGGAAAGCCACATCGAGAGAACCGCCGTCGCGATCAGGAAGGCCCAGATCAAGCGCCGCGGCGAGCTTCCGATGGCGCGCACCGTGGTCAGGGCGATACGGCGGTGTGCGCCGGAGCGCTCGATCGCCAGCGCCATCACGAAACCCCCGAGAAACAGGAAGATCATGTGATTGCCATAATTCGGGGCGACCAAGCGAACCCCTTCCACGCCGGCGAGTGGAAAGAGAACGAGTGGAAGAAGCGAGGTGATGGCCAGCGGAACGGCCTCGGTCACCCACCAGAGGGCCATCCAGAGTGCGACGGCCGAGACCAGCTTGGCCTGGCCGGACATGGAGGAAATCGGGACCACGAGGAACACGATGAAAACGATGGGACCCAGGAGACGGGCGAGGATTCTCGGTTTCTGCTCGCTGGCGGATTCATCAAGATCTGTCATGATCCCCCCGATTGAAATATAGCCCAGCGGCTATTATAGATCCGGGTCATGGGCGTGTCATCAAGGAGGCTGAGCCCCCCGTAAACCTCACACGCTTCCTCCTGCGGCCGCGGATACGTCCGCCGTTGTGGTGTTTCTCGCGGCGGTGGCGCCGACGGGGTGCTAGTGGGTTCTTGCGAGTGGAGGGTGATCGATGTCGGGGACGACGCGGTTTCTTCCCTTGCGCTTTGCTGCCAGGAGACGCTCGTCGGCATCGTTGATGATCTCGAGGGCCGTCGGCATCGTCCGGCCGTCCTCGGCAAACGCCACGGCCAGGCCGATCGAAATGGTCATGTGGAGGGTAACCGCGGGAGAGATCGTAATCCGCATGTTTTCGACGGCAAGCCGGAGCTTGTTCGCAACGGCCCAAGCTTGTGGCAACGTGCTTTCCGGCAGGACGATCAGGAACTCTTCGCCGCCGTACCGCCCGATCGAATCGGTGCTCCTGATGTGGCGCTTCAACGTTGTCGCGACTTGCTTGAGCACCGCGTCGCCGGCGAGGTGGCCGTGGCGGTCGTTGACTCTCTTGAAATGATCCAGGTCGGCCATCGCCACGGAGATCGGGCGCCGGTACCGGCCGGCCCGCTCGAGCTCGCGTCCAAGGACTTCGAGGATCGCCTCGCGGCGAAGCAGCCCGGTCAGGCCCTCGTACGTGGCGGAATGAAAGAGACGCACGTTTTGCAGGATCGTTGCGGCGTGGCGGGAAAAGAGGCTGAGGAGATCGATTTCTTCGCTCCCGAATGGCTCACGATCACGTTTTTCCCCGAGAGTCAGCAGGCCGACGAGTTGGCCACCCGTGACGAGACCGGACACGACCGCTGCATCCAGGGGGGCGAGCCGCATGCCGAGAGAAGGGCTCATCGAGGAGATATGACTCGCCTTGAGCGGCCGATTGGCCGTTTTCAAGAGCTGCAGGCCGGGGTCCTCGGAATCGATGAGGAGCGAGCTTTCGAGCAGAAGATCGGCGTTGGGAGCGTCCGATGCGAGGGCTACAACGACGCCCGATCTTGGATCCGCGATGAACAGGGTTGTCGACGTGACGCCGAAGGCAGAGGTCACTTCGTGTACGAGGTGATTCCCGATCGCTGAAATATCTCCAAGGGCGGGCACGTCTGCTGCGACCTGGACGAGCCTCTGGCGGAGCGCCATGCGCTCGGGGAAGAGGCGGCGATCGATGATTTCTTGGATTTTCGTTCGCATCGGCCAGAACAAGAGCCCCAGCAGGAGGGTCGTCGCCGAGATGACCCACACCGATGTGACGCCGGCTGTCGACCACGATAGAAGCATGCCCGCCAGGCTCAACGCTCCGTAAAAGAGACCGATCATGATGACCGTCAGCGTCGAATACACGAGGCTCCGCTTGATCACGACCTCGATGTCGAAGAGATGCAGGCGGTAGATCGCGATGAAGATCGTGATAGGACACGGGAGCAGCACGAGCAATTGGACGATGTTCAACCACATGCTCGTGTTGAAGCCGGTCTGGCCAATGAATTCCAAGACGAGTGAGAACAGTGCCCAGGGCAGGAGGCCGATGAGAACCAGCATGGCGTGCTGACGTTCGACGGCGTTCGACGCCCGGCGGGCCTGGAAGGCGAGGATTGCCGTGATGGCAAAGGCCCACACCGTGATACCGGCGTTGAAGACGCCCAGGATCTGGCTGGACGTCCACGGGAGGAGCTGTTTCCAGAAGGCTTCTGTGAAGAGAGAGAGAGGCCCCATGATTGCGAACGCGAGCCCGGCCCAGTAGTAGGCGCTGGTGATCCATGGATGACGCTTGATCCACGGGGCCGGCTTTGGGATGACCGATGCGAGGTGGAACAGGAGGCCGATCTGGAGCCCGTTGATCAGGTAGAACCAGATATTCCCGAACACCCACCAGAACACGGATCCATAGTCGCCCGTGGGAGCTGCAAGCTCCAGGGCCACGGCCAGCGCAAACGCGGCCAGCAGGCGTGCCCGTGGGTCCGCCGGGACCTGAAACCAGGACACCAGGGCGATCAGCAGGTAGGCGAGCGTTGTAAGAAGCGTGGCCAGCGCAAAGATCCACGGGAACGGAATGCCCGGAACGAGGGTCACGGTGAGGCGTTTGCCTCTCCTGGAAAGTGTCACGTGCAGTGGTTTCCCGCTGCGTACCGCGGGCTCGACCCAGGCATCATAATCGTCGAGGGAATGGATCGCCTTTCCGTTGACGCTCACGAGAAGATCGCCGACGCGTATGCCTGCTCGCGCAGCGGGCAAGTCTGGGGTGACCTCCGAAAACATGAGCCCTTTTCGAGTGACTTCTATCGTCACGCCGACTGCATGCTCGTCGAACTTCGCGATCTGGAGGAACTGGATACAGAAAAGAACAAGAACCAGCGCAAAAGCCAGGAGACCGATACCGAGGTGCCGCCTGGATCGGCCACCATAATCGGAGACCCTCTTCATGGGTTGCAGACTCTGAGAGCTGCGGATCATCTCGTTCCCGCGCAGGCACGACAGGCGTGGCTCTTCATGGCAGGCCAGTCATACGTCCGCCATGGCATCACGCACGTACCCCAAGACCTCGCCGGAGGCCAGAGAGCTTTCCCGCAATTGTACCTACACGAGCCTCTCTCACCGTTCCACGTTCCTTCCCACTCCCACGCAAGTCTGCCCGGGAAAGCCGGCGATTGCAAGTGATTTGTCTCACAAGTGATGCATTCTGCTTCTGAGACAAAATATCAAAACCCCCGCCGGGGCGGGGGTGGGATGCATGAAAGGCCAGGTTTTCTACATCCGGTCGATGATCGCCTGCCCGAACCCGGAGCAGGAGACTTCCGTGACGTTTTCCCTGCCTTCGCGGCGCATCAAGCGCGCCAGGTCGTACGTGACGACGGCATCACGGATGGCCTTTTCCATGCCATGAATAACCAGGTCGCCCGCCTCGCTCCAGCCCATATGATTGAGCATCATCACGGCGGAGAGAATGATCGAGCCGGGGTTCACCTTGTCCATGCCGGTATACTTCGGCGCCGTGCCATGGGTGGCTTCGAAAAGGCCGATCTCATCGGACATGTTGGAGCCCGGGCCGAGGCCAAGACCGCCCACCAGTGCGATGGCTGCGTCGGAGAGGAAGTCTCCTTCGAGGTTGGGCAGGGCCAGCACGCTGTACTCGTCCGGACGGGTCTGAATCTGCTGGAAGATGGAATCCGCGATACGGTCCTTGATCAGGATCTTGCCTTCCGGAACCTTGCCGTCGAAGTTATCCCAGACTTCCTTCTCGGTGATGGTCCTGTCTCCGAACTCCTCGGCGGCCACCTCGTACGCCCACTTCTTGAAGGAACCCTCGGTGAACTTCATGATGTTGCCCTTGTGGACGATCGTCACGGAGGGCAGGTTCTGCTGAACGGCCCACGTGAGCGCCGCCCGCATCAACCGCTTGGACCCGAACTCGGAGATCGGTTTGACACCAATACCGGAGTCCGAACGGATCTCGCGGCCGGTCATGTCCTTGATCAGCTTGATGATCGCCGTGGCCATCTCGCTGCCACGCTCGTAGTCATACCCCGCATAAACGTCTTCCGTATTCTCGCGGAAGAGGATGAAGTCGACTTTGTCGGCGTACTTGTTCGGAGAGGGGACGCCTTCGAAGTACCGGACGGGCCGGACACAGGCATAGAGATCGAGGTGCTGACGGAAGCGGACGTTGATCGAACGGAATCTCTCCGTCACGCCGTCTTCCTTGCCACACTTGTCGCATGTACCGCCGTGGTACTGCTGGTGAGCGCAGTAGAGGCAGACGTGCGTCTCTTCTCCAATGGGCGTTGTGAACGGGCCCTTGATGGCCACCTTGAGGTAGCGGATCGCCTCGACCGTCTCATCGGGGAATTCGGTACCATAATGGTGCAAGCCTTCGAGACCCGCATAGAGCGGGCACCATGCGACGGCTCGTTTTCCGCCGTACGCCTTGTTGACGGCCTCGTTGACGACGTGTTGCATCACCGGAGTGATGTCGAGGCCGATGCCGTCTCCCCGAAGCACTCCGATGATCGGACGGTCGCCAACCTCGATCCTGCCGTTTCTGGATTGAATGAGGTCCCCTTCGGGAATCTTGACTTCTTTGAACTGGGCCATGCCACACCTCCAGATTTCATCGCGGCGTTCGCCACGGGGGAATGATACGCTAGGTTCAATGGCTTGTCACGGTTTTCACAAGCACGGGCCTCTGGCGGCGGAACGATGATGCGCGACGCGCCGTCGAAGCGCCGGATGGTGTCGCGCTTGGTCGTGTGTCTTGCAATTGCCGCACTGGGCCTTGAGCATGCAGCGTGCGTGTGGCGCTCCCGGAGAACCGGCGATCTCGCGGCCATCAAGGCGGCCGGCGAGCTGCGCGTCATCGTGCGCCCGGGCTTCTTTGCAAGCCGTGTTGTGACGGCGAGCGGCGAGAGCCAGACCGTGATGCTGCGCCATCTCGCTCGGCGTCTTGGGGTGCATCTCCGCTGGGTCCAGGCTCCGCGGAACGATCAGCTCCTCGACTGGCTGGCACGCGGGTGGGGCGATATTGCCGTCGATCGGTTTGCGCCTGGCGCATTGAGACGACTGGGCTTTGGTGCTTCGGCAGCCGTCGACTGGGTCGATGATCTTGTCGTCGCTACGCCGGGAAGCGCTGTCTGGACGCTCTCCGACGCGGCGGGGAAAGAGGTCGACGTGCAGCGTTCGAGTCTCCGGTGGCGTTTTCGAAATGAGATTGCGCGCGTCTTTCCGCGGCGTTCTGAAATCATTGCGGTTCCTGAAGAGGCGTCGTTGGAAGAGATTCTCGCGCGGGTGGCTGGTGGAAGGTACCAGTTGACGTTGACGGACTCGGGCGTGCTGGATGCCTTTCCCGGCCGGTACCGCCTCAAGGTGATCGGTCCGCTGGAAACCGGCAGACCGGTCGTGTGGGCGGTGAGACGCCAGAACACGGTATTGAAGGCGGCGGTCAATGACTTCTTGTTTGCGGAGAATGTCCTTTCCCCCGGGAAGAATGTCCAGGCATGCCGAAGCTTGGAACAGATTCGCAGAGCGGGCGTCCTGCGGCTCATTACATGGAACTCGCCGACGACCTGCCGGGTTGCGAGCGGGGGGTTGGCCGGGTTCGAATACCGCCTCGCCCTGAGCTTTGCGCGCATGCTTCGCGTACGGCTCGAGCTCAACATTCCACCGCCCGGAACGGATCCGCTGGCCTGGCTCGAACAGGGCTACGGTGATCTTGCTGCCCTTCACCAGCCGCTGGCGCCCGGGGTGCAACGCAGGTTTCTGGCAACGCTTTCGTACGGTCGGGTTGATCTCGTCGCCATCGTGTCGAGAACGTCCGGGATTCCAGGCGTGATCGACGATCTTGGCGCTGCGCCCGTCGCCGTCGATCCGTTGACCGCACAGCTCCTCCGGCTGATGCCTTTTTCAATACCGCCGGCCCTTATCACGCCGCAGCCCGGGAGCGATATGCTGCGCTCGATGCTCGCGGTTGCACGCGGAACCGCGAGCATCGCTGTGATCGACAGCGACACCGCGCAGCTCGAGCTTGCCGATTGGCCAAGCTTGAGGGAGGGGACCGTCGTCGTTCCGGGTTGTGCGCTCAGGTGGGTGATCAGCGCTGCAGCGCCTCGACTGCGCCGGGAGGCGAACCGTTTTCTTGAAGCGAACGTCCGGTCGGGTTCGATCCGGCAACTAAAGCGCGAGGAAATCGTTCGCCCCGGGAGGGATTGGAATCCGCGCCTCGAGATTCCCCTCGGACACTTGACGCCGTTTGATGCTCTCCTCAGGGATGCCGGACAGGCCACAGGCATCGACTGGCGATTGCTGGCCTCGATCATGTACGAGGAATCGCGCTTCAACCCGCGGGCGATCGGGCCCGGGGGATCGGCCGGCCTTTTTCAGTTCATGCCTGCAACGTGGGTGGAGCTGGGTGTCCGGAATCCGATGGATCCCCGGGAAGCCATTCCGGCCGCGGCGCGGTATTTCAAGCAACTGATGGATCAATTTCAAGGTGTTTCGATGGCCTCGCGCGTGGCGATGGCGATCGCGTCGTACAACGTGGGGCCGCGCCACGTCGCGGACGCGAGAAAGCTGGCCGCCAAGATGCATCTCGATCCCAACGTGTGGAACGGGAACGTCGAGACCGCGATGCTCCTTCTGGATAACCCGGATGTTGCGCGCCGGTTCCCGGCAGGCGTGTGCCGTTGCCGGAGGGCCGTCGGATACACGCGGCGGATTCTCCGCCGCTACAAGGCGTACAGGGAAGAATTCTCCGTCATCGGGTCGAGTGGGCTGTAACGTGAGCCGGCCTCACGGGGTCGAGCCCCCATATCCCACGGACTTTCATCGCGAGACCGGGGAGACCGCCCGGAAGGCCTGGCCCACGGGAGGCCCTGCTTGCAGCAGGCCCGCGGTCAGCGCCCGGGAGGCCCGGCCTGTGGCCGGCCCGCGTCATTCGCGTCGATCCGTCCCTCGCGCGAGC
>JAADFN010000148.1 GCA_013152895.1 Acidobacteriota bacterium
ATGGCTGGCGTCTCCTCGCTCGGAGCAGAAGACCTGGACGATATCCAGACCCTTCTTACCCTCGGCAGACCTCGGGCCAAGCCGTCTGCGCCCGCCGCCTCGACGTGCCCCGGACGGGATTGCCCCTCGCCTCGTTGAGGCCCGTCCCCGCGCAACCCGCAGAACCTGTCGCTTGGGGTGTCGGAGCGTGGACGGTGGGGGTGCTGCGGCTCGGCGTGCCTCGACCTTCGGTCTCGGCGTCGCCTCGCGTGTCTTGGTCCCGGCTTGGCGTGCTTCGGCTTCGCCTCGCCGGGGGACTGCTCGCCATGCCTCGACCTTTGGGCTCGGCGTCGGCTTGCAGCGATGTTGGATTGTTGCACCATATTGATCTTTGGTAGGGGCGGGTGCCCCGCCTGCCGGGTGGGGGAACGGGCTTTTCGGCTGAGCACGTAGTGCGGACTATCAAAGGCGGTTCGGCCTCAGCAAGACCCGCACGTACAGTGATATACGCGAGCTTCCCCGGTGATCGGCAACTCTTGTTAGTCGAGAGGAGGTGGAGCCGACGAAGGATCTGGGCGGGGGATGCTCACCACAGAGGACACGGAGGGGGACGACATTTGGCTTCTTTCCTCTGTGCTCTCCGTGACCTCTGTGGTGAAACTCCTCATGAAGCTCGGAGGAGAGGATAAACCTCGGAGGGCGCGGCTTGCGGCGGGTGCGACTCAGCGCTCCGGCATGCTCTTGATCAGGTCCTCGGCGCCTTCGGGAGGCACGGGATGGGAGAAGAGGAACCCCTGGCCCTGGGGGCATCGCATCCCCCGGAGGAGCTGGAACTGCTGGATTGTCTCGACACCCTCGGCAATCACGTTCATGCCGAGCAGGTTGGCCAGTCCGAGGATCGTCTCGATGATGGCGTCTGCGTCCACCGAGCTGGTCATTTCGGCGATGAAGGAGCGGTCGATCTTGAGGGTGTCATAGTGAAAGCGTTGCAGGTAACTCAGCGAGGAGTAGCCAGTTCCGAAGTCATCGACCTGGAGCTGGATGCCGAGCGCGCGGAGCTCGGTGAGCTTTTGCAGGGCCGCCTCGCCATGGTCCATCAGGATATTCTCCGTGATTTCAAGCCGGAGGGCGGAGGGATCGAGATGGGTGTGCTCGAGGATGCCTATCATGCGATCGACCATGTTCCGCTGACGGAAGAGCTTCCCCGAGACGTTGACGCTGATCGAAAGGGGCGGATCGCCGGGGAATCGCCGCTGCCACACCTCGAGCTGCCGGCACGACTCTTCGAGAACCCACCACCCCAGGGGAACGATCAGCCCCGTTTCCTCGGCGACGCCGATGAACTGCTCGGGTGCCACGAGTCCCCGCTCCGGGTGGCACCAGCGGACCAGGCCCTCGAACCCGACAAGGCGACCACCGGCCAGGGAGACGATGGGCTGGTAGTACATGATGAAATCGCCGCGCTCGACGCTGCGGCGGAGGTCCATCTCGAGTTTCAGAAGAGCAACGGCAGCGTCATGCATCTTGCGATCAAAGATCTGGGTGCCGTTCCCGCCTCCCGCCTTGGCGCGGTACATCGAAATATCTGCATCGCGGAGCACGTCCTCCGCGCGTGCGTACCCGGTCGTGGTCAATGCGATCCCGATGCTCGTCGAAATGAAGATCTCGTTGCCCCGGACTAGGAACCTCTCGTTGAGAAGCGCGTGGACCCGCTCGGCGACGTGGACGGCGTCGCTTGGATCGTTCACGTTGTTGATGAGGATCGCGAACTCGTCGCCGCCGAGGCGGGCCAGCGTGTCGCCAGGGCGCAGAAAGGTCGACAACCTCTCGGAGATCAGCGTGAGAAGGGCGTCTCCAACCGCATGGCCGAAGCTGTCGTTGATGTTCTTGAACCGGTCCAGGTCGAGGAAAAGAACCGCGAACTGCCCGTTCTTCTTCCGTCTGGTGGCTTCCAGCGCCAGCTGCAGCCGGTCCAGGAAGAGGGCCCGGTTGGCGAGGCCGGTGAGGCCGTCGTGGAACGCGTCATGGAGGAGTTGGGCTTCGGCCTTCTTCCTGGCGGTGATGTCGGTCTGGGAGCCGGCCATGCGGATCGCGGCACCGTCCGGTCCACGAACGGCAAGTCCACGAACGAGCATCCACCGGTAGGCGCCATCGGCGTGTCGCAGCCGGTACTCAGCCTCCAGGTGCGGCGTTCGTCCGTCGATGTGCGCCTGGATCGCCGCCTCGAGCACCTCTCGGTCCGAAGGATGCACGCGGTCGAGCCACTCCTCCGGTTGGTTCGTGAGCTCGTCGGGTCCGGCCCCGATCATCCATTTCCACCGGGGGGAGAAGAAGATCGTGGAATGGACGAGATCCCAGTCCCAGATGCCGTCGTTGGCCCCGCGAATCGCGAGCGCATAGCGCTGCTCGCTGTCCCGTATGGCTTTCTCCGCGGCCTTGCGTTCAAGGGCGTACCGGATTGCCCGAACCAGGAGCGGCGCTTCGGTGTCCTGTTTGAGGAGATAGTCCTGGGCACCGCGGCGAACCGCGTCGCTCGCCATCTCTTCGTCGGTCTGGTTGGTCAGGACGATGACCGGAACCGACGGACAGTGCGCGTTGACCCGGTCAAACGTTTCCAGGCCCCGGCTGTCCGGGAGGTTGAGATCGAGCAACACGATGTCAAAGGCCTCCGGCTGGAGCCGTGCGAGCGCCCCGGCAAGGCGGGCCTGATGCTCGATGTCGAACCGCATCGTTCTGGCCTGAGTCAGCATCTCCCGGACGAGATCCGCCTCTCCGGAGCTGTCTTCAACGAGCATCACGCGAATGAGTGTGGGGTCCGGCATGATCCCTCCAAAGGGTTGTGCCCTGGTCATGGCCATTGCCCGATATGCTTTGGAATCGTAAAGAAGAATGTTGTGCCGCGGCCGGGATCCGACTCGAACCAGATGCGTCCCTGGTGCCGTTGCACGATTCGTTGGCACAAGGTCAGGCCGATCCCCATGCCGGGATACTCCTCTTGAGTGTGGAGACGCTGAAAAATCTCGAAGATCCGATGCAGCTTCGGGTTTGATGCCGATGCCGTTGTCACGCACCGAGAACAACCAGTCGTTGGTCCGTTCCTCGGCGCCGACATGGATCGCCGGAGCCTCGTCACCGTGGAACTTCAACGCATTTCCAACCAGGTTCTGAAAGAGCTGCATCATTTGCGTCTCGTCGGCTGCAAGGGTCGGCAACAGGTCATGGGTGATCGCGGCGGATGTTTCAGCGATGGCCTGTTCCAGGTTGGCCGTCGCCTCGGCGAGCACGCCCTCGAAGTCAACCGGAGCGAATGTACCGCCGCGCGTCTCAACCCGGGAGAGCTCGAGGATGGCGTCGATCATGCCGCGGCCGGCTCCGTGGACGATGTGATCCATGTATTCCCCGGCCTTGGCGTCGAGCTTCGAACCGTATCTCTCCGCGAGCATCGTGGTGTACCGTTCCACGAGGTGCAACGGCTCCCTGAGGTCGTGGGAGACGATCGACGCAAAATGCTCGAGCTCGGAGCACGACTCCGCGAGCATCGTGTTGCGCCGTACCAGCTCTTGATGGATCCGCTTTTGTTCTGAAATATCTTCAATGATTCCCTGGAGGTACCCCGGTTCCGGACCGCCCTGCCTGACGAGCCACGTCGAAAGGCGAACCCAGACCGTTTTCCCGTCATGGCGCCGCAATGCGACCTCGTCCTCGGCGCCTGCCCGCGAGCCCTGAATGTGCATTCTCCACCGTTCGGCCTCGTCCTGGTCCACGAACAGCTCCGCCAGCATGTGCCCGGCCATGGTCTCTGCCGAACGGAAACCCAGGATGGTCGCGAGGGCGGGGTTGGCGTCAAGAATCTGTCCATCGTTTGTGGCTGTGAATACGCCGAGCGGGAGCGCTCCAACGAGGTGGCGATAGGAGCTGTCGCTGGCGCCACGCTGCTGGCGGCGGCGGGATCTGAAGAGGGCGGCCTTGACGGCATCCGGCAGGTCGAGGTACCCGCGGGACGTCTTGGGAACGAAGCTGTCCGCGCCGGCCTGAAGCGCGAGGATCGCCAGGGACTCGTTGCCCGGCCGGGAGAACAGGACGATCGGAACGGCTTCGAAGCTCTCTTGAACCGTCTGCACAAGATCAGGTGCTGCAATCCACGAAAGCTCGAGCTCCGTGACGATGAGTCTTGGGAGCTCCTCAACGAGAGCGCGTGAGAAATCCGCAGCGCCGGCAATGTCTTTGATCTCGGCCGATGAGAAGGGGTCGCGAAGGAGAAGGTGTGTCAGCGCCAGGTCATCTGGATCGTCATCGATGATGAGGATGGGGGAGGGAAAGCTCATGACGGCTCACGCTGTCTGGAGGCCATACATGGGAAAGCGAGCTCCCTCACGCCGTTGGCTGTAACGGCCCAACTCTGGCTGTGCCGGGCGGTCGTTCGAGCTCGCATCGTTGGGCGAAGTGTAGCATGGAACGATCCTTGCGAGTCCGTGTCGTTGCGCAGGAGTGTCGTGCCCATCCTGCCGCAGGGCGACCCACTGGGAGCTCCGGGCCGCCGGCTCGCCTCGGATCGGGAGGCTCAAGGCGCCCGACGCGCGATCCGGGTAAGATTGTCGCCGGGAGGCCATGATGAGTGGCGAAGAACATTTCAAGGCCCTCGAGACGATGTATGCGTCGGCGCCGTGCAACAGCGAGCTGGGTCCGACGCTCCGCGTGGGACGCGGCGAGGCGGAGGTCCAGATGGTGGCGAGGCCTTCGATGCACCATGCGGCCCATGCGGTGCACGGGGCGTTCTACTTCAAGATGCTGGATGACGCTGCCTTCTTTGCCGCGAATTCCCTCGTCGAGGATGTCTTCGTGGTCACGGTCTCCCTCGACGTCGAGCTGTTCCGTCCCGTCCAGGAGGGGAGGCTGATCGCCCGCGGGAGAGTGCTGCACGCCGGACGGAAGCTTCTGTTCGCCGAATCTGTTCTCAGTGATGCCCAGGGCCGTCTCCTCGCCAAGGGGAACGGAGTCTTTGCCCGCAGCGGCGTTACGCTGGATGAGCGCGTCGGGTACGGGACGGAACCGGGCGCGATCGAGGATCCGGCATGAGTACCACTGGCTGGAGCATGGGCCGGCGGGAGGCGTTATGAATAAGAAACCTGGAGCAGATCTTCCGGCGTCCGTTTCGGCTGATGCCTTTCGAGGACTGGTCTACAGGTTGGAGCCGGATTACACGCGTCCGCTGATCGAGATCCCCCGGGAGGCTGAGGAGAGCATCCGTTCGAAGCTGGCGGTTCTCTACGGCAAGGGCGCCGTTGATGAGGTTTACGCCGGTGTCGAGCGGTTGATCAAGGTTCATTACGCCTACCACACACCTGAATTGATTGAGCTCGAACGGCGGTTCGACCCCACGACGCGGTTTTCGGAAAAGGACATCATCCTCATCACGTACGGCGACATGGTCGTTTCCAAGGATCGGCGCCCCTTGCAAACGTTGGCAGACCTGATGGAGACGTTTTTCAGGGGCATCGTCAACACGATCCATATTCTCCCGTTTTTCCCGTACTCGTCGGACCGCGGGTTTTCCGTGATCTCATACGAGGAGGTGGATCCGCGGTTGGGGTCGTGGGAGGAGATCGAGGAGCTGGAGGCGAGCTTCAAGCTGATGTTCGACGCCGTCTTCAACCATGTGTCTTCCAAGAGCTACTGGTTTCAGCAGTTCAGAAACGGGGATCCGGAATACGAGAGCTTCTTCACGGTTTTTTCAACTCGCGAGGCGATCGACTCCGATCGATTGAAATTGATCCTGAGGCCGCGAACAACGGACATCCTGACTCCCGTCGATACGATTCATGGCCTCAAGTATGTCTGGACAACATTTTCGCCCGACCAGATCGATCTCAACTTCAAGAATCCGAAGGTGTTGCTGAAGGTCCTGGAAATCCTGCTGTACTACGTCCGGCGGGGTGCCGATCTGCTCCGACTGGATGCCGTGACCTTCCTTTGGTGCGAGCTTGGAACGAGCTGTGCACATCTCGCGCAGACCCATGCGATCGTGAAGCTCTTCAGGGCGGTGCTCGACGTCGTCTCGCCTCACGTCGGGCTGGTCACCGAGAGCAATGTGCCCCACAAGGACAACATCAGCTACTTCGGCAACGGTCATGACGAGGCGCAGCTCATCTACAACTTCGCATTGCCTCCGCTGGTGCTGCACTCGTTCTTGACCGGCAATGCCGAGATTCTGACCCGGTGGGCGAAAGAGCTTTCACCTCCGTCGAAGACCACGGGGTTCCTCAACTTTCTCGATTCGCACGATGGGATCGGGTTGCTCGGGGCGCGCGGTATTCTCTCGGACCGTCAGATCGATCACATGTGTGACAGGATCGAAGAGCGTGGGGGGTTCGTCTCCAGGAGGCTGGACAACGACGGTGGGGAGAGCCCGTACGAGCTCAACATCACGTGGTTTTCGGCGCTCAATCCAGAAGATGCCGGGGAAGAGGCCGAGCTCCAGGTTTGCCGTTTCATCGCTTCACGGGCCGTCGCCCTGGTGCTGCAAGGGGTGGCAGGGGTTTACTTGCCCAGTGTCATTGGTGCGCAGAACGATGAGCACGCCGTGCTCA
>JAADFN010000149.1 GCA_013152895.1 Acidobacteriota bacterium
GAGCATCACGAGGATAAACATGGTTTCAATCGAGGAGGTGGAACATGCGGAAGAGTTTGAGTATGTCGTTGGTAGCGGTCGCGGCGATAGCGGGTTTGAGCCTGTCAGGCTGCGCCACGAAACAGTACGTCCAGCAACAGGTGCAGCAGAGCCAGAAGGTTACCGAGGCCAAGGTCGCTGAGGTCCAGACGTCGGTCGAAGCCAACCAGGCCGAGATCACGAAATTGCACCAGACGGATGCCCAGCTCGAAGGGAAGATCAGCAAGCTCTCCGGGACGGCGCAGGAAGCGCTCGATCGTGCCGAGGCGGCTGGCAAGCTGGCCAAGGGCAAGTTCCTCTACGAAGTGACGCTGAGCGACAACAACGTTCATTTCGGCTTCAACAAGTACGACCTTTCACCCGAGGCGAAGGCCGCCCTCGACCAGTTCGCCAACAAGATCAAGGCCGAGAATGCGAACGTCTACATCGAGATCCAGGGCCACACCGACAACATCGGAAGCGCGAAGTACAACCTCAAGCTCGGGTACGAACGTGCCGAGCAGGTGATGCGGTATCTCAACATGCAGCATGGCTTCCCACTTTTCCGGATGAACGTCATCTCCTACGGCGAGTCCAAGCCGATCGCCGACAACCACACCAAGGAAGGCCGCGCGAAGAACCGCCGCGTCACCCTGGTGGTCATGCAGTAACAGTCCGATTCGAACGGATTCGCCCGGGCCCATGGGGGCCCGGGCTTTTTCGTGCACCACCCCCGGATCATTCGCCGGGTATCGCCGGGGAGCTTGCTTGAAGGGAGTGTGCCCTTTGGTACAATGCGCCGGTGGTAACGGGCGATGCATCCTCCGTGCAGAGACAACGTGCGGCGAAGCTGATTCCCGAGCTGTCGGCCGTGATGCCGGCGTACAACGAGGAGGAGATCCTCCCCGTTTCCGTGGCTGAAGCCATCGAGGCGCTGGAAGAGCTGTGCGAGCGGTGGGAGCTGATCGTCGTCGACGACGGGTCGACCGACCGGACGCCGCGGATCCTGGCCGAGCTTTCCGCGAAGGAACCGCGCGTCCGCGTGGTTACCCAGCGGCCGAACCAGGGATACACGAAGGCGCTCATCCGGGGGTTTGGCGCGGCCGGGTACGACACGGTGTTTTACACCGATGCCGATGCACAGTTCGATCTCAGGGAGATCGCACGCCTCTATCCGCTGCTCGAGGACGTGGACATGGTGGCGGGGTACCGGGACGGCCGGCAGGATCCCTGGGTGCGCCTGCTGACCTCGGCGGTCTACAACCGGCTCCAATCGTGGGTTCTCGGAATCAACGTGCGTGACGTCAACTGCGCGTTCAAGCTCTTCAAGAAATCGTTCTTCGACCGGATCGAGCTCGCCAGCGACGGGTTCCTCATCGACGCGGAGCTGTACGCCAGGGCCAGGCGCGCCGGCATGACCTGGAAGCAGGCCGGCGTGACCCACCGGCCCCGTGTAAAGGGCGCCACGACGGTGCGCCTGAGCACCATCACCCAGACCCTGCGCGAGCTCTGGCGGCTCCGCCGGGAGCTGTCGCGCGCGTCATGAGCTTCCGGCGGAGGTACTGGCTTCTCCTTCTCGGTTTCCTGGCGCTCCATGCGGTCCTCGCCACGACATTGCCCATCTCCGGCGACGAGGCGTACTACTGGGACTGTTCCCGGCACGTGGCGTGGAGCTATTTCGATCAGCCGCCCCTGGTGATCTGGGCGATCGTCCCGTTCCGGCTGATCCTCGGCGACACCCGCCTGGCGGTGCGGGCGCCGGCCCTCCTGTCGAGCCTGCTGCTGGGCATCTTCCTGTTGGGTCTCATCCGGCGGCTCGGGGGGAGCGAACGGGAGGCGTTCTGGGCCTACATCGTTCTCCACGGGATGCCGCTCTTCTTTCTCGGCGCGTTCTACACGTCCACCGACATCGGGATGACGGCCCTCTGGGTCGCGGCTGCCTGGGCCGCGGTCGCGTTAGCGCAGGGCGAGGAAAAGGCGTGGTGGGGATTCGCGATTGCGATCGGGTTGGGGTTCCTCGCGAAGTTCCCGATCGTGCTGATTCTGCCGGCCCTCCTGCCGGTGGTGCTGACGGAAAAGGGGCGGCGCCAGCTCCTGACGCTGAGGCCGTATGCCGCCGGGGCCGTGGCGTTCGCGCTGACGGCCCCGGTCTGGATCTGGGCCGCACGCCACGACTGGGCCAACATCACGTTCCAGCTCGAGGGGAGGCATTCGGTTCACGCGATAGGCCTGAGGTACGTGCTGGAGTTCATCGGCGCCAACCTGCTGCTCGCGACGCCGTTTCTGGCGATCGCCATGGCCGTGGCGTGGTGGCGTGGCTGGCGTCACAGGGACCCCGGCTGGATCGCGGCGTTGCTCGCAGCCGCTGCGCCGTTCGTCGCCTTTGGATTCGTGGCTCTCCGGGAGCGCGTCGGGGCGCATTGGGGCGGGCCGGGCCTCATCGTCGGCGTGGCGGTGCTGGCGCTCTCCACCTTCCGGTGGAGGAAGGCGCTGGTGGTTTCGGGGATGGTATTCGGCCTGCTGCTGTCCGCGCTCGTCGTCGGCATCGCGGCGATGCCGGAGCGGGTGTGCGATCTGCACTGGTCGTACCGTGGCAGCCCGCACCACATCAACACGTCGAAGTTGGCGGCGGCCGTCGGCAACCGCGAGATCGTTCGCGAGCTCGAGGGAAGGCTGCGCCCGGGCGAGCTCATCGCTTCGGAGAGCTACACGACCGTCCACCTGCTGGCGTTCCTGTCCCGGGGCCGGCTCCAGACCCGTTTGGCCGATATCAACCGGGGCAAGCACGGGCTCGCATCGCTGTACTGGTACACGCCGGGGCAGCTGCGGGGCAAGAGCTTCCTCTTCGTGACGGCGAAGGAGGGGCTTGATGCGCCGCTCGGGCGCCTCTTCGCCTCGGTTACCGAGAAACCGCCGATCGTGATCCGGCGGGGGGGGCGCGTGATCCGGACGTTGAAGATCTACGAGTGCACGTCCCTCCTGCATCCGGAGGGCAGCTTCACGCGTCTCGCGCCGGATTGGGGATGACGGTCCGTTCGGTTGCGTAGAGCGGAGCTCGTGTGGTTGCCCGCGTCGGTGAGGGCCGTTGCCCCGGCCGGCCCGCGTCATTCGCCTCGATCCGGTCCACGCCCGGGAGGCCCTGCTTACAGCAGGCCCGCGGTCAGCGCCCGGGAGGGCCCGGCCTACGGCCGGCCCGCGGTCTCGACCCTGACCCGTCCTGCACGCGAGCGTGCCGGCCGGCTCCGGGTCGATCCCGCCGGGGCTGGCGCCCCGCCCCGGGCTTATCGCTTCGTTGG
>JAADFN010000150.1 GCA_013152895.1 Acidobacteriota bacterium
GCCGAAGGGACTCGAACCCTCGACCTCCGGCGTGACAGGCCGGCGTTCTAACCAACTGAACTACGACCCCGCATGCTGAGCGGCAGCTGGTGGGAGGTGGGGGATTTGAACCCACGACCCCCTGCGTGTAAGGCAGGTGCTCTACCGCTGAGCTAACCTCCCAAACGGATTCCCGTTGGGAGCGTTATCCTAAACGTTGGGCGAACCCTTGTCAAGCACTCCCGCAACACCCATACTTGTTGTAGTAGCAGCATTGCGGGAAGGTCGATCATGCTCAGCATACTCCCGAAAACGATTCTCATTCCGCTCGATGCCGGCGAGATCCGGCGCCGGGCGTTCCGGTTGGGGGCGCGCCTGGCCCAGATCAACAACGCCACCTTGATCCTACTCACGGTCGTTCACGACACCTTTCCGTACCCGGATATCTTCTCGTTTCACTCCCCGAATGAGGACTACTACCACAGCATCCGCGATCACGCCCGGAAGATACTGAAGAAGACCGCCGAGGAAGCGCCCCCGGGCGTCGTGATCGACGTCATGATTTCGCGCGGCAGTCCCGCCAAGGTGATCGTCGAGGTGGCCCAAGAAGAGCACGTCGACCTGATTATCATGACGACTCACAACACGCGGGGCCTGGAACGCGCGATCCTCGGAAGCGTCACGGACAAGGTGCTCCGGACCGCCAGGTGTCCCGTCCTGGTCATACCGATGCACGAGGCCGGGGAGTCTTCCTAGCGTTTTCGATGCCGGACGTTCCAACGTCTCCGTGACGAGCATGACCGCCGCAGGAAGACATGAAAACGGGAGCTATGGTATTCCTGTTTCATGGACATCGCACAACGGCTCGCCGATCACGTCGTGGTGGCCGACGGCGCCATGGGATCGGAGCTGCTCGCCAGGATCCCCGAAGCGCCCCGCATCGATCTCGCGGCGATCGAACATCCGCAGGAGGTTCTGCAAATCCACCTGGACTACCTCGCTGCAGGGGCCGAGGTTCTTCAAACCGCAACGTTCGCGACGTCGCGTCCGAGGCTCCGGAGGCTCCACGCGGACGCCCAGACGGAGGTGCTCAACGCGGCGGCGGTCAAGCTCGCCCGGGACGCCAGGGACATCGCCGGGGTCGATTGCCTCGTGGCGGGCTCGATCGGCCCGATCGCCGGTCTGCTCGATCCAGATGAGCCGGAAAACCGGTCGACCATGGCCGCGGCGTTTGCGGAGCAGGCCGCGATCCTCGCCGGGCGCGGCGCCGATCTGCTCGTCCTCGAGAGTTTCTTCAGGCTCGACGAGCTGCGCATCGCGCTCGGGGCCGTCCGGGAGATCACCGCGCTCCCGGTCATCGCGCTCTTGACCTTTCCCGCCGAACGCGCGCCTCACCCCTGGGAAAGTTACGCCGCGAAGATTGCCGAGCTCGATGCGGAGGACGTGACCGTGGTCGGGCTCAGCTGTGCTCCCGGCCCGCTTGGCACGCTCGAGATCCTCCAGCGTCTACCCCGCCTGGCGCACCCGCTCGCGGTCGAGCCGAACGCCGGCATGGTGGTCCAACGTCCCGGCCGCGCCCTGCTCTCGCCGGCCACTCCATCCTACCTCGCGAGCTTCGCCCGGGAGGCCGTGGCCCTGGGCGCCCAGCTCGTCGGCAGCTGTTGCGGGACCGGTCCGGAGCACACCCGGGCGATCGCCAAGGCTGTGAAAGGTGCACGGCCTGAATCGCGGCCGGCGCCAACGTCGGTCCGGGTGCCCGTTTCCAGGCCGGTGCCCCGGCGGGAGCCCGAGTCCAGCCTGGCCACGAAGCTCGCCTCCGGAGACTTCGTCCGCGTGGTCCAGATCGATCCGCCCAAGGGTGCCAACACCGGCCGTATCATGGATGCCGCCCGGCGCATGGCGGCGGACGGACGCATCGACGCCGTTGATATCAACTCCAACCCGCTGGCCCGCCTGCGGATGGACTCGCTCTGGCTCGCCGCCGAGATCATGCGCGAGACGGGGCTCGATACGATTCCTCACATCACGCCGCGCGATGCATCGCTGATGGGCCTCCAGGCGCAGCTCCTCGGGGCGTGGCGCGCCGGCATCCGCAACCTCCTGGCGATCACGGGCGATCCCTCGCTGTTGGGTGATTATCCCGGCCAACTCGACGTCAACCAGGTCGACATCTTCGAGCTCATCCGGGCGGTCAGCCGGATGGCGGAAGGCGCCGACTGGACCGGCAATCCGATCGGTGACCCGCCGGCATTCCACGTCGGGGTGGCCGTCAATCCGAATGCGGAGCACCTCGACGGCGAGGTCGACCGGTTCAAGCGGAAGATCGCGGCCGGCGCGCGATTCGCGATGAGCCAGGTTTTCTTCGAATGGGCGCCGTGGGAACGTTTCCTCGAGCTCTTCGGCGGCACGCCGCCCGTCCCATGCCTGGTTCCGGTCTGGCCGCTGACTTCGGCCAAGCTGGCGAAGCGTCTCCACTACGAGGTTCCCGGGATCGTCGTGCCACGCGAGCTCCGCCGCCACCTGGAAGCCGCCGGTCCACGGGCGGCGGAGGCCGGCCGCGAGCATGCCGTTCGCATGCTGGCCGAGGCCCCGGCCCGCGCCCAGGGGGCCTACCTCATCGCGCCCTTCAAGAATCCCGACGCCGTGCTCGACATCCTGTAGAACGCAGATCTCACGGACGGCGTGCTCCGATGGCGCAACCCGGTTATTGCAGCTTCTTGAGGTAACGGTACAGGTCCGAGTCGGTGCTGAGCACGAGCACGCCCCGGTTGTCCAGCGTGCCGCGGTACGTTCTCAACGTCCCCCAGAACCTGTAAAACCCGGGGTCCTGCTGGTATGCCTTTGCGTAGATATGCGCCGCCGTGGCCTCCCCCTCTCCCTTGAGCTTTTGTGCCTTCTCGTACGCCTCCGACCGGATACGGTCGGTCTCCTCGGTGAGCTTTCCGGCAACCTCGGCCTTCTTGCCCTGGCCGAGCGCCCGGTATTTCTCGGCGATCCGGAACTGTTGCGAGATCATCCTGGCGTAGACCTTCGGCAGAACCTTCTTCGTGTAGTTCAGCCGCTTGATCTCGAGATCGACGAGCGAGATGCCGAGGTTGAGCTCCTGGAGCTTCTTCTGTGCAGCTTCCATGATCTGACGGGTCAGTTTCCCCTGCAGGCCCGGCACGCCCTGGACCTGGCTCGCGATGGTTCCGGCACCCAGGCCGGCCGTGACATCCCCGTGAATGGCCTCATCGCCGAGATCCATGACGCGGTTGGACGACCGGACGATCTCCGGCAGGGTGTGCG
>JAADFN010000151.1 GCA_013152895.1 Acidobacteriota bacterium
CCGCGTCGGTTCGCAGCGAGGTCGTCGCCCTCGCCCAGCACCTGCTTGCCCAGGGCGCAACCGCCAACAGTGTCGCGAGTGAGATCGGCCTGGCCGGGTCGACGGTGCGATCCTGGCTCAAGTCCGCAGCCGTCGCAGGACCGGCCTTCGTGCCGGTGGTGGTGGAACCAGATCACGGATTCGCCGCTGCGCCCGGCCCATCGCCAGCCCCGCCGACTCCCCGATCGATCGGCCTGACGCTGATCTCCCCGCGAGGCTTCCGCCTCGAGGGACTGGACCTCAATGGCGCCGTGACCGCGCTTCTGCGGCTGTCCTGATGCTCGGTCGTACCAACGCGATTCGCGTCTGGGCTCGCGCCCGGCCCACCGACCTGCGGCTGGGCTTCGTGGGTCTGCTGGGACTTGTCGAAGCCGAGCTGCACCGGGACCTGAAGGGTGGCGATCTCCAGATGTTCCAAACACCTGTTCGTAAACAGACGGCGCACCGCTGCCCGCGTTCTTCTGTGGGACGGATCGGGTCTCTGCATCTACGCGAAGCGACTCGCCGTCGGCCAGTTCGCCTGCCTCTGGGGGCCCGGCGAGCCGGGGCAGCCGCTGCGGCTGACGACCACCGAGCTGAACCTGTTCCTGGAGGGAACCACCCGACATCGCACCGCTGAATGATCTGATTTCTCTGTTGAAAATCATTCCAGGATCGCGTGCTTGTCGTGCTCGTAGCGGTTAGTACATTGTATGCTCGAGAGTGACACCCCCCCTCGGTTCCAGTTCAACGTCGACGCGGTTCGCGCCCGCTCGCACGGGGACTGGGCGGCGGCGCTTCTCGATGCCGAGGAGCGGCTGCATGTCGCCGAGCAGACGCGCATCGAGGCTGAACGGTCTCGCCTGGATGCCGAACAGACCCATACACGGCTCGTCGAGGCGTTCGCCGAAGTGAGCGCCGATCGAGACTCCCTGGTCCGCGCCAGAGAGCAGCTCTGGAAGGAGAACAAGGCGCGCAGCAACGAACTCGAGGTCCTCTACAAGCGGATCTCCGAGCTGGTTCAGCAGCTCTCCGAGGTTACCCAAGTCGACCTCCAGCAGCAGTTCACGCTCGAGATCAGGCGGCTGCAGCGTCGGCTCGATGATCGCAACCAGTCCTTGTATGGCTCGTCGTCGGAGCGCAGGGGCAGGCCGGAGGGCGAAGGTGACTCGCCGGCCGAGAAGCCAGAGGCAAAGCGCCGCCGCAGAAAGCGCAGCGGCAGCCGGCGTACGTCGCAGCCCAAGCTCCCCATCGTCCCGGTACCTCACCTCCTCTCCGCGCAGGAGCAGGCCGGTGGCTGCAAGGTTTGCCTGGGTGATCTCACGGAGATGAAGGGGCAGACCGAGGACCACGAGCAGATCACCGTCGCGCGCGTCGTCTACCAGCTCCAACTCCACCAGTGCCAGAAGTACCGGTGTGTCGACTGTGGCGGGATCGCCACCGCTCCTGGCCCCGAAAAGATCATCGCGGGCGGTCGCTACTCGCCCGAGTTCGCGGTCCACAGTGCGGTCTTGAAGTACGCCGACCACTTGCCGCTGGAGCGGCAGGTTCGGCAGATGTCCAGAGCGGGTCTCAATGTCACAAGCCAGGCACTGTGGGATCAGCACCGGTACCTGGCACTGCTGTTGCTCCCCACGCTCCTGGCACTGCACGCGCTGATCCTGACGGCGGCGCTGTGCTACGCCGACGAGACCCCCTGGCGGATGATGAAGAAGTTAGGCAGCAAGCGGTGGTGGATGTGGACGGTCAGCGATGGCCGGCTGGTGTACTACCAGGCCGTGACCAGCCGGGGCAACGCGGCGGGCCGCGAGCTGCTGCGAGACTTCGCCGGGCTGCTCATGGCCGACGACTATGTCGTCTACAATTCATTGGAGCACGAGCGCACCCGCCTGGGTGGCGTGCGACAGGTCATCGATGAGCAAGGCAATCGGATCGATGTCTGGACTCCGGACTTCACCCTGCTGACCTGTTGGATGCACGCCCGCCGCTACCTGTTCAAGGCCGAGAAGCACCAGCCGACCGCGGGTCCCGGTGTGGACATCATTGGCGCTCTGTACAAGGTCGAGGCCGACGCCGAAGCCGAGGTCGACAAGCTGGTGATCGCCGCCATCGAAGCGAGTAAGCCCATCTCCGACGAAGACCAGGTCCTGCTGCTGTTGCAGGCCCGTCGGGAGCACCGCGAGCGGACCTCGCGGGGGCTGATCGCAAAGCTTGACACGTGGCGCAAGCAGGTCATCCGCCTGGAGGGCTCCGCGCTGGCCGACGCGCTCAAGCACATGGACCGACTGTGGCCGCGGCTTGTGATGTTCTTGGAAGACGCGAGGATCCCGCTGGACAACGGGCACGCCGAACGTCAGATCCGCGGCCCGGTCCTGGGTAGGGTCAACTTCCAGGGCAACCGCTCCGAAGACGGCGCCATGGTGACTGCGGCGCTCTACAGCCTGATCCGGTCCGCCATCAACCTCGGCCTGAACCCGGAAGACTATATGAACGAGGCCCTCCGCCGGGCCATCGCGGCCCCCGGGTCCATCTGGCTGCCGACCGACCACCTCGACATGCTCCGCGAGCGGGGAGAGGCGCCCGTCATGGTCCGGCGAGGAACACCGGGGGCGAGGATCTCGGTGCCGGTCGGATCGGTCAGCACGAAGCCGGGCTGAGCTGAGCTGCGTCGGACGGATACTCGATCCCGACGTGCCGGGAGGACGAAGTCGCTCAGGAGGCGGCCAGTCGGATGGCCGGACGGGCTCGGGGACCCAGGCGGGGACGGTTTAGGGGGATCGGCGAGGACGTACGCTTGACAAGGCCCGGGTCCGAACCATCCAGCGGCGCGGAGAGGGACGACCTCGACGCGCGAGCGTCTGGGTTGCCGTCGAGCACAGGCTTATGGGCACCGTGGTCTGGCGCCCCAGCGCCGCGCGGGTGGAAGGGGACCTGGGCGAACTGGACCCGCTGGGCTGGGAAGGACTGCAGAAGCGCCTCGGTCCACGAGTCGTGGAGCTCGAGCACGCGCGATCCACCTACCAGTCCCAGGGCGTCACACCCGTGCTCTCAGCGGCTGGCTACGACAGCATCGAGAGCCTCAAGGAGGCCGCTCGCCAGGAGTGTGCCCGCGAGTTGGAAGGCGTGGGCGCCTCGGCAGCCTGGAGCCGCACGCGACACGCCATCGAGGTCGCACTCAGCGACCAGCGCCTGGCCATGGCCATGGATGCCGACTGGAGACGGCTCGCCCGGGGATGGGCGGACGCCATC
>JAADFN010000152.1 GCA_013152895.1 Acidobacteriota bacterium
GACCCGCTCTCGTCCCGGAACAATCTGAACCCGCTCGGCAAGCGTCGTCACGATCCTCGATTCCTCCGGAGAGAACGTGAAGAGCTCAAATGAGGAACATCTTGTCGAGGGCCTCAGCCTCGCGTCTCCTCTTGGACGGTGGGAGGCTCCGCGCCGGTCTGGCTCCAGCGCTGGCGGTCCTCCTCGGCCTCTTCCAGTGTGACGTACTTGCGGACCCCGGCCGGATACCGGCGTCCCGCGAACCGCCCGGCACGGCGCCAGACCGCCCTGACCCGTTCAGCCAGGCCATCCGTTCCGGGACGGGACTGGAGCGCCCGTTCCGCCTCTTCCAGCGTGCGGAACTTCTCCACGGGCATCAGTCCACGTCCTCCTCTGCGAAGCCGAAGCGGATCCTGAGGGCCAAAGCATCGTCCCGGTCTTTGCCGCGCAGCGTGTTTCGCTTCATCCGGTACAGCGCACGAGGTGTCGCAACGCACACCGGGATACCGTTCACGTTGACGGTTTCGCTCTTGATCTCACCGTATCGGAATGCCTCGCCGATACGAGTGAGGAGATCAATGTAGTACCTTCCTTCCGGTGGGCCGTAGCGGATCACGGCGTAGCGGCCGGCGTCCTCGGCCGTGATCTCGTCGATGGAGGAGTCCTGGAACAGCGATTTCAGGGCGCGCCGGATTCTGGAGAAGTTCCCCGCATCCGGGTCAACCAGGAAGTCCACGTCCTCCGTTCCCCGGACGAGGCCGTGAAGATTGACCGCGACGCCGCCGATGAGCACGTACTTCACCCCGTGTTCGTTGAACGCCCGGATGACGGCGAGGACATCGTCGAGCTCCATGCATACCCCTATCGCCCGAGGCCTGTTGCGCTGACATGTCTGGCCGGACGCGCAGAACAAGCTCGTTGAGCACTACCGAGCGTACCACAATGACCTCCTCGGAGCGGTTGATGAATCCGTCCATGTTCGTGCCGCCGATGACGGCGTCGCGACTTCCCCCCTGGCCGTGGCTTGGCGAGGTCATCCCACGGGCTCTCCAGAATTTCTGGACGGCTCTGGCCACCCGGTCGTCGAAATCCGGCGGGAGAAGCTCGATCGTCATGCTGTGACCCGCTCTCGTCCCGGAACGATCTGAACCCGCTCGGCAAGCGTCGTCACGATCCTCGATTCCTCCGGAGAGAACGTGAAGAGCTCGAATACGGCCGTGTCGATCCTGGCAGTGTCAGGGTCCTCGGCAAGCTCAACCAGGCGGGCGCAAAGGTGTTGTGGCACATCTTCCCGAGATTGCAAAAAGGCGCTGTTTCTGGACGAAACGGGCCATGGCGGTGTGGCCGCAACCAGAATTGCAATGGGGGGTATGATATTCATACTTCCGTGGCACAGCGAGAACCTGGAGGGAACGATGGTGCGCCGGGATCAACCGGTGGGGTGGAGCGAATGAGAGAGTCGTACGGTGAAGACGTGGAGAGTCACAGCTGGCCCCGAGTCATGCGCGGTTGCTCGTGGGGCACGTGTGAAATGTTGACAGTGGTGCGTTTCGCCGAGGCAACATCGCACCGGTCCGAGGTGCCCGGGATCTTGCCGGGCCTGGAGCGGGCGTGTATACTCCGCATCCGCGGGAGATTTGTCCCGGCAATGGGGAGCTCACCATGGATGTGATTCAGGAAGTAACTCAGGAACAGCTGCGGTCTGATATTCCAGATTTCAAGGCCGGAGATACGGTCAAGGTCCACGTGCGGTTGAAAGAGGGCGAGAAGGAGCGGATCCAGGTCTTCGAAGGACTCGTCATCGCCCGGAAGCACGGTGGCATCTCGGAAACCTTCACGGTGCGGAAGGTGTCGTCCGGCATCGGCGTCGAACGGGTTTTTCCCTTGCATTCGCCGGGGATCGCCGCGATCGAGGTGGTTCGGCGGGGCCAGGTCCGGAGAGCCAAGCTGTACTACATCCGGAACCTTCGCGGGAAGGCAGCGCGGATCAAAGAGGCGGCTCGCAAGGCATGAGCCCATGGCCCTCTCAAGGCGAGCCCGCATATTTCGCACACGCCCTGCCGTGACCGCGGATGTGCCCGCCATTGCGGCGCGTCTCGCCGCGGAGCCGATAACGCGTCTCGGGCATGTCATGGCCGCTCCACCTCGGTCGAAACGCCAGGATGACGGGCGCCTCCGCGTTCTCACGATGAAAGTCCGTCAGATATGCGGGCGAGAGGAGCTTTCGCAACCCGGTACAGGGCGTGCGTGAAGGAAGCGGATGAGCCTGGGCGCCTTGGATCGGCGGATGCTCGCGAGCGCCGATTTTCTCGTTGGTGTGGATGAGGTCGGGAGAGGAGCGCTCGCGGGGCCGGTTGTCGTGGCTGGAGTGTCGTGGAGCTCGATTCCCGAGAGGCCCGAAATCCGCGATTCCAAGGTGATGACGGGGCGGCAACGGGAACGGGCCTCGGCATGGATCCGTAAGAGCTGTGATGCCTGGGTCGTCGTCGAGATCTGGCCGGCTCTCATCGATCGATTCAATATCCTCGGGGCCACCAGGCTGGCCATGAGAACGGCCGCCAGGAGTCTTTCCCGGGATCGCACCGCCGTCGTCGTGGACGCGGTCCGGCTCGACGTGGACGGCGTCGACGCCCGTTGTGAAACAAAGGCCGACGAACGTTACTTCTGCGTCGCCTCGGCCTCCATCGTGGCAAAGGTCCATCGGGACGGGATCATGGTCGAGCTGGCGTCCCGGTATCCCGGCTGGGGATGGGAGCGGAACAAGGGATATGGCACCGCAGAGCACCGGGGCGCAATGGATGTGATGGGCCAAAGCTTCTTGCATCGAAAGAGCTTTCACTGGCGCCGTGTGCTACCATGACGGGAGCGGTTACGACCGCGAAAGGACGAGTTCTTGATGGCGACGAGTCGAGATAAGGTTCTGCGTACAGCGGAGAAACTTGTCCAGAAAGGCAAGATTGAGCAGGCCATCCGTGAATACGAAAAGTTACTGAAGTCGAACCCAAACGATGCAAATACGATCAACCGGGTTGGTGACCTCTATGGCAGGATTGGCCGGATCGATGACGCCATCGAACTGTATGAGAAAATCGCGGATTACTTCACACAGGATGGATTCACGGCAAAAGCCATTGCGATTCTAAAAAAAATCAACCGGTTGGCACCGCAACGTGTCGATATTTTTGAGCGACTCGCCGAGCTTTATTTGAAACAGAACTTGGTCGTCGAGGCGAAGAACCAGTACGACATGCTGGCGCGATGGTTTGAAAAGGAAGGCGATATCGAGAATGCCATCCGCATCCGGAAAAAGCTTCTCGAGCTCGAGCCAGGCAACTACCCGGTGCGTCTTCATCTCGCCGATGCTCTGATGAAAGTCGGCAAGCACGAGGAGGCCATGAATGAGTACACGGTTCTCGGCAAGTTGCTGCTGGACAAGGGTAAACTGGATGAGGCGGAGCGTCTGTACAACCACATTTTGGACCTGAAGCCGGCTGAAGGCGCGTTCTTGGAGCCGGTCGTGGACGCGTTGATCGGCGCAGGCCGGCATGCCGAGGCCCGGAAGTTGCTGGGACGCGGCATCGAGCTCCTGCCGAGAGACATGATTCTGAACAAGCTGAGCGCAAGAATCCTGTTGGCATCTGGAGAATCCAAGAAGGCCCGCGTTCGTGCCGAAAACGCCCTGTCGGCCCATCCCGATGACGTGGATCTCCAGGTGCTTGCAGGCCGGGCTGCGGCCGCGACTGGAGACGAGGCGCGAGCACGCGAGCTTCTCCTCCCGGTGATCGATCAGTCGCTGAAGAGGGGGGCGTTCCAGGAGGCACAAAGACTCGTCGACGCCGTCCTCGAGCTCAGGCCAGACGACGTGGAGATGCTGAAGCGGGCGGGGCAGGTTGCAGATCTTTCGGGGGACCGGGCGAGGTCCCTGGAGGTCAAGCGAAAACTCGCGGCTGGTTACCGTCAAGCGGGGCTGGGGAAGAAGGCCTTGAGGCTGTTCAACGAGATCAGCCGCTTGGATCCGCAGGATCAGCAAGCCCGCAAGGCGATCGCAGAACTGTCAGGAGGTGCCGCCAGCTCCGGGGAGAGTGCTGCGCGGCCGGCCGAGGAAGCTTCGCCACGGGTTTCTGACGGCGGAATCATGGCGGAAACGGGTGAGCCTGGGCTTGGGGAAACGGGGTGGGCAGAGGCCGGTGCAAGCGATACCCGCTCGGGACTGGCCGTACCGCCAGCCGCGCCGGCTGCCGAGGCTGCTCCTGTCGGCTTCGACCCCGCGGAACGCCTGGCGGAAGCCAACGTTTTTGCCAAGTATGGGCTTGAAGACAAGGCGATCCGTCATCTCGAGGACATCCTTGATTTCTTCCCGGCCATGCATGCGGCGCGCGAAAAACTGGTCTCGTTGTATCTCGATCAGGACAAGCCGGATGAGGCGAAGCGTATGGCGGGACCGTTGCTGGAGTATTACCAGGAAGCCGGTGACACGGCGAAGTACGAAGCGTTGGTGCGCTCGCTGGGGAGTGTCCCCGAGCTGTCTCCCGTGTCTCGCGTGCAGCCGGCGGACCAGGAGCTGGAGCTCGGTATCGACGAGGGAGATGAGGTCCTGTTCATCGACTTCGACGAGGAGCCCGCTGCTGAACAGCCGCTTCAGGCCATCGAGCCTCCGGTGGGTGGCGCGGCCTCGGGTCAGACCGCCGAGAAAGAGGCGGTCAGCTTTGCGGAAGAGCTCGCCGACGTCCCTGTCCAGGAGGAAGACGCCGGGCCGGGCGCCGGTGCCGAAGGCCCCGGAGAAGAGGCCCTGTCCCTCTCCGAACCACCGGCTCCCAAACCGTTCTCTGGTGTTCCACAGCAGTCCGACATCCTTGCCGAGCTCGACGAGCTCGAGCATTCCCTGCTGGCGGACCACCGCCCGGTACGCACGAGCGCGACGCCTGAAGAGCTGTCATTGGAACCCCTGGAAAGCCTGCTTGGCGAGGTTTCCCCTGCGACTCGCATGCATGGAGAAGCTGCATCTGCCGAGGCGCAGACCGAAGCGAGTCCCTCGAACCTTGAGCTTGATGTTCCGGAAGAGGTCCCCGAGGAGCTCGGGGTGGAAGAGCTTGTGGACGTCAGCGGGGCGGTTGATGGCCCACCGATCGTCGTTCTGCAGCAGATCGACTTCTTCATCGAGCAGGGGCTTTACGAGGATGCGCTGCGGATTCTCTCCGGGCTTGAGATGGATTTCCCGGATGATCCCGACGTGGCGAAACGACGTCTGACCTTGAAGGAACGGGGCATCATCGTGGAGGAGTCGGTTCCGGCTGAAGCGGAGGATACCGCCGAGCTCTTCGCCGAAGAGGATGGATACGTTGACCTGGCCCAGGAGCTCGAGGCCGAGCTCGCGGAAGAAGAGGCCTTGGTCGAGGCGGCGACCGGCGAGGGACAAGATGAAGCGCTCCTGGACGAAGTTTTCAAGGAGTTCCGCAAGGGTGTCGCCGAACAGCTTTCCGAGGAGGATTCCGACACGCACTTCAACCTCGGGATCGCGTACAAGGAGATGGGGCTCTTCCCCGAGGCGATCGGGGAGTTCGAGATCGCTTCCAAGGACCCGAAGTTCTACCTCGAATGTTGCTCCATGATCGCCGTGTGTTACGTCGAACAGGGGCTGTTCGATCAGGCGGTGAGCTGGTACCGCCGTGCGCTCGACATCGAGGATCTTCCAAAAGCTGCACAGCTCGCACTGATGTACGACCTGGCCACCGTCCTGGAAAGCGCCGGAGATGATATCCAGGCGATCGATCTTTACTCCCAGGTCGCCGAGATGGATCCAGAGTATCGGGATATCAGTAGTCGCCTGCAGGATCTCCAGAAACAACGTAACGTGAACTGATCTCCCCAGGGCTCCAGCACGCGATGCGGCGTCCGGGCGTCACTTCCGTGAGCGAGGGCTCTTGGGCGCACACGGCGGTGGCGATGGGGCAGACCGGTGCAAACCGGCATGAACCCGCCATCCACGTTCGCTGGAATGCCGCCCCTGGAGCGGAGGCAGCACCTGCCGGGAGCGGACCGGCGAGCAGCTTGACCGTGTACGGGTGGAGGGGGTTGGCGAGCAGCTCGGCCGTGGGTCCCTCTTCGAGGATGATCCCCTCGTACATGACGGCGGTCCTTTCACTGATGTGCTGAACCAGTGTCAGGTCGTGGGAGATGAAGAGCATGGTGAGCCCGAGCTCCTCTCGCAGCGTCACGAGCAGGTTCAGGATCTGGGCCTGGATTGAAACGTCCAGCGCCGAAAGGGGCTCGTCGAGGATGAGGAGGTCCGGCCCGGTAGCAAGCGCCCGTGCGATGGCCACTCGTTGGCGTTCGCCCCCGGAAAACGAGGCCGGGCGCCTGTCCATGGCGCTGGCGGGAAGGCCGACGCGTTCGAGCAGCTCGCCGACGCGTTTTCCGAGGGAACTGGCGGGCGCCTCACCGATGGCGAGCAACGGTTCGGCGACGATGGTCTTGATCGTGAGGCGTGGGTTCAACGAGGCGTACGGATCCTGGAACACGGCCTGGAAGCGGCGCCGGAGGGCACGCAGCCGGGCGCCGGGCACCTCGTAAAGGGAAACCCCGTCGAACAGCACAGTCCCGGTGTCCGGAGCCTCCAAAGCGAGCAGAAGGCGCGCGACGGTCGATTTGCCGGAACCGGATCGGCCGACGAGGGCCAGGGTCGAGCCATGGTCGATGGAAAGGCTCACTCCGTCGACGGCGCGAACCGGTTCGCCGGCGCCCGCAATACCCCGGTTGCGATAGGTCTTGGAAAGATCGTGAGCGGCGAGAAGCGGGGTGCTCATCGGATGCCTCCGCCGAGCGGGAAGAGACAACGGACCTTCCGTCCGGGGCCAGCCCCCAGCAGCTCCGGGTGGCGGCGGAAACAGGCATCGCGGGCCTCGGGACACCGCGGCGCAAAGCGGCACCCGGTCTCCCAGGTTCCCGGAGCTGGAATGGTGCCCGGGAGCGCGCTCAACCGGCGTGTTCCTTCGCGCGGATTCCGGATTTCCCGCGCGATGCGGAGGAGAGCCCGGGTGTACGGATGGAGTGGCCGGTTGAAGACGTGGGGGGTTCGTCCTTCTTCAACGATCTCGCCGGCGTACATGATCAGGACCCTGTCGACGGCCGACGAGACAACGCCCAGGTCGTGGGTGATGAGAAGCAGTGCCAGGGACGTCTGGTTCACGAGGCCGTCGAGCAGTGCCAGGATGCTCTGCGTCGTCAGCGCGTCGAGAGCCGTCGTCGGTTCGTCGGCAATCAGCAGCCGGGGCTGGCCGGCGAGCGCAAGGGCGATCACGGCGCGTTGCATTTGACCGCCGGAGAGCTGGTGTGCGTACGCCCGCGCGATTCCGGCAGGCGGATGCAGGCCGGTGCGGGCGAGCAAATCGAGGGCCGCGGCCCGGGCTTCCCGCCGGGAAACGGAACGGTGGAGACGGATGACCTCGGCCAGTTGAAAACCCATCGAAAAAACCGGGTTGAGGGCCGTTGCGGGTTCCTGCGGGATCAGTCCGACCACGCCGCCACGGATCCGGCATTGCTCCCGTTCAGATGCGTTCAGTAGATTCACTCCGTCGATGACGATCTTCCCCGTGGCGATCCGCGCCGGGGGGGGGACGAGATCAAGAGCCGCCATCGCCGTGAGGCTCTTTCCAGACCCTGATTCTCCAATGATGCCGGCCCGTTCGCCCGGGAAGAGGGTCAGAGACACGCTTTCAACGAGAGACGTCCGCCGTTGGGATGAACCGGCGACGCTGATGCGCAGATCCTCGATCTCGAGAATGGGAGGAGACTCTTCAGGGGCGCTCCCGTCGTCGGCGCCGGCCGCACGCCGTGACGGCAGCGGGGTTGACGCGGCGTCAGTCGCCTTCATACCGGAATTGCCAGACTGACGTCACCCCAACATCGATCGCGTTGAGCAGGGAGACCTCTTCGGCCGGGCTCTTCCATGCGTCGATCACCGTGTCGTTGACGTCCAGCCAGCCGTTGCCATCGTCCTCAAACGCGACCATCCAATGGTTGCCGTTCTTGAAGAGGTCTCCGCTTCGGATCTCGTGCCCCCAGCGGAGGGGGCGGCCTCCGCGGTGGAGCTTCCCGGGGGCGATGCGGATTCTCCCCAGCGATCGGAGCCGCGCGGAGTCGAGAGCGGGCCGTCCAGAAACGGCCATGGACGCGAAGGTCAGGGAGGATGTCACGAGTCGTGCCCTGACCAGGTCGAGAAAGGGCTTTCCAAGCGGCTTGACCGTCAGGAGATTCCACTCGGACGGGGGAGTCGCCATCGGTTCCATCCCGGGGAGGAGGAAGAGCTCGCCGGCCTCTGGATGAATTCCCCGGGGCGCCTGGATTCCGCGGCTGATTACCGGGAGGCGGGGATCCCACAGGTGCGAGGGACCGAGCGATGAAGCGGCCTGGATCGGGCTGAGGTCCGTCGGATGCGCATAGACCTCGACCCTGGCGAAGAACCGCACCGTTCCAGGCGCGGGTTTCGGCGGTGGCGGGAGCTGTGCCAGGAAGTCGGTATTGTGGGCCTTGATCCGCCCCTGAACCTCCATGCTCCGTCCATACTCTGGCGCGAGGAAGGTCCGGTACGCGAGCCGTTTGGCGGCGTTCTTCGCGGTCATCTCGCCGCCAACGAAGTTGGACTCGATGGTGGACCAGAAGACGCGGATCGACCGGCCCTTGTCCGGCCACCGGCTGCTGACGACATGGGGGATGGCCCGGCCTTGGAGCATGAGCTTGTGGCCCGGGCACACCCAGATATCGCCCTTTCCCGGCCGCGTGACGTGGAGGGCGACTGCCAGCGTGAACCCCTCGCCAGGGGCGAGATGACGGGCGCCGTCGCGGAACGTCGGATCCGCCACCGTGGCCGTGACGACGCGAACGCCCGTCAGGACGGGGCGATGCGCCTGCCGGTATTTCCACCTTCCCGCAACGGCAGCCAGAATGATCAGGAGAACAAAGGCAACGACAATGAGCCGCTTGGTATCGCCAGTCATGCTCCCATTCTACGACGGCAGGCACAAACGGGCATCACAGGCTTTCGTCGTCGTCCTCCCCGGAAGCATGAAGCTTCTTCTGCCGGTCGGCATAGGCGGCGCCGATGAGATAGATCCCGACGATGACGAGAATGGCCGGCCACCAGTTGCCGAGCCACGACAGGTCGATCGGGTAGAAGTTATTGATCAGGAGGATGATCCCCACGATGATCAGGAAGACGCCGAACCCCAGGCTTCCCACGGAGGCTCTCTTGATCTTTGGAGGCTCGACCTCCTGAGCGTTGATCATCTGGGCCTGACGGTAGGCATCGATCACGCCGAAGAACCAGATGAAGGCGATGATGATGCCGATGTCGCCGGCGTGATCGGCGAGGACAGTCGCCAGGAAGAATGAGCCAAACACGACGATGGCGCGCTGATAGAGGCCCAGGTAGAGGTGCCCCAGGCCGGGGAAGAGCGAGAGGACGATCGCGAGCCCGGGCGACTTGCGCCTCAGGCCGGCGTAGGCCCCGGGCGCCGGTGGAACCGGAACCTGCGGTGGGGGCGGGGTTGCGGGCTGGACCGGGGGCGGTGTAACAGGGTTGGTTTCATTGTTCATCAGGAACCTCCTTGGCCATGAGAAGAGCTCTCGTGGTTTTCCGTTGTTTCATGATCGCCGCCGAGCACGTCACGGACGATGCGCACCTGGCGTTCTCCCCACTGCCACGCTCGCCACACCATGAGACGGAGCTCGCCCTTGCCATCGGAGGCAAGGCGCTCGATTCCGTGATGGACGACGGCGCGGGTCTGGTGGAGCACGCCTCCCGCCTCGTTCCGGGCCAGCGTCACGGGATTTCCGACGGCGAGCGTGGTCAGGATGGCGAGCAGGTAGGCCGCCGCCGTGGCGGTCCGGATCCCCATCACACGGTGGGGTATGCGTCTGCGTTGCTTGAACGGGACCCAGCAGCACTTCTCCGCAAGTCCGGGCGGTGGCTCGAGAACGTTTTGAACCTGGTGCATCAGCGTCAGGTCATCCCAGGTTCGCCTGCAGGTGGAGCAGGTCTCCAGGTGTTCGAGCAGGCGTGGGAGCGCCTCGGCGGGAAGCTCGTGATCGGCGGCCTTGAAGAGCATGGAGAGCCATCGTGAACAGGGCGACGAGCCAATTGCTCCAATGACAGAGGCGGGAGGCTCGATGGACTGGACCTCGTTGCCGGTTTCGATCACCATGCGCAACGTTGCCATCAACTCTGCGCAGTCGGGGCACTGGGCGAGATGCTCGCGGAGGGTGGTCCGGCCGGCGTCATCGAGCCCGCCCTCCAGGTAGGCCGAAAAAAGGCCGCGGATCTCGTCGCACCGGTTCACGAGATGCCTCCATCTGCCTGGACGGTCACATCGTCGTCGACGGGCCGGATCTGGATCCGCCGCCGGACGGCGGTGGCGAGCTCGAGGCGTGCCCGGTTGAGCCGTGACTTGACCGTGCCCAGGGGAAGCTCCATCGCTTGTGCGATGTCCTGGTAGCTCATGCCGGCAAAATCCCGGAGCAGAACCAGCTGGGCCAGGCCGGGCTCCAACTGCCGCAGTCCCTGTTCGACGAGCCCAAGACGCTGGCGGCGCTCGGCGCGCTGTTGCGGGTTGTCCATCGAAGGAATGCGGTCGAGGATCTCCGGGTCGAGCCACGCGGCCTCGCGTTCCGCCCGGCTTCTTCGATGGGCATCGATCAAGAGATTCTTGGCGACGCGCCACGCCCACGCCATGAAGCTTGAGCTCTCATGGTACCGGTCAAGGTTCTCCCAAAGCTTGAGATAGACGTCCTGGGTCAGCTCTTCAGCCTCTGCCGCCGTTGCCGCAAAGCTGGCGCACAACCGGTAGAGCGGCTTGATCGTGGCGCCAACCAGCGCCGTCCACGCGGACTGGTCGCCGGATCGACATTTCTCGACGGTGGCTTCAAGTTCATCCATCATCATCTCCAACCATGACAACGAACCGGAACGGAGAAAAGTTCTGCCTTCTCCCGGCCGCGAGACGGGCCCATGGCGCCTGGTGCCGCCTGCGGGGCCTTCGTATGGGACAGGATACCCCACAACGGAAGCGCGGCGGGAAATATACCCGGTGCACGGACGGTTGCGTTGATGGGTAGCATGACGTCCCGCGCGATCAGGTTCGAGCGCCGGGGCCGCAGCTGAGTTCGGAGGGGGCGATCGATGACGGCTTGGCCACGAGCTGGAGCAAGCGTCGAGGAGAGGGTTCTTCTCGCGATCGAAGAAGTGCGGCCGGCCCTGCGCAGGGATGGCGGGGACATCGTCCTGGTCAGGATCGACGGCGACGTGGTCGAGGTGAGATTGAGGGGCGCATGCCGTTTCTGTCCAATGGCGTGCACCACGTTGGCCGAGTTCATTGAAGAACGGATCAAGCTGTATGCGCCGGAAATCGAGCGGGTTGTAGCCGTGTAATCGAGCCCACGAAGGACGACCCGGGCTGCGCGGGAACCTCCGGCGCCCGGCGGGTTTCTACTGCTGCTTCCGCTCTTCGCGCCGAAGGCACTTCGGGCACAACCCATAAAACTCGCAGCGCTGAAATGTCACGGTACACCCGACCAGATCTTTGAGCTCCTGCCAGTCGTACGCGTCCAACCCCATGACATCACGAACATCGCCGCACGAGGTGCAGACGAAGTGGCCGTGCGGCGACGTGTCCGCGTCCCAGCGTGCCGTTCGCCCATGCACTCTGAGCTCACGGATCGTGCCGGCATCCCTGAGGAGATTGAGATTGCGGTACACTGTTCCAAGCGAGATCGTGGGCAACTTCGCACGGACCTTCTCGAAGATCCAGTCGGCCGTTGGATGACTCTTCGTACCGCGGAGCGTTTCCAGAACCAATGTACGTTGACGAGTTTGACGAGTTTGGGATGAACGTTCCATGGACCCTCCGTGTGGCGTACCCTGCTGACACAATCGTATCATGACATGGAAGGGCCACCATGTCGAGAATATATTCGAACAAGGGTACAGCCCCGGCGAACGGCGCTCTCGTTGAGGTAAGAAAAAGGGAGACGCCTGAAGGCGTCTCCCTTTGTGGGTTTCATGGAATCGTTACTTCGTGATCCCGGCAACTTCTTCGAGCATGTCCGTTGTGAGGGACTTCGGACGCTCGATCGGATAGCCCAGCGCACGATCCCAAACGAGGTTGGCCAGCACCCCCAGCGAGCGGCCAACGCCGAAGAGCACCGTGTAGAAATCGTACTCGCGGATCCCGTAGTACCACTGGACAACGCCGGAGTGGGCATCCACGTTTGGCCACGGGTTCTTGGCCTTTCCGTGCTTTTGAAGGATCGGTGGCGTCACCTCGTAGATCATGCTGACGAGCTTGAAGAGGGGGTAGTCCGGGAGGTGCTTGAGGCAGAACTCGCGCTGCGCGGTATACCGCGGATCGGTCTTGCGCAACACGGCGTGTCCGTACCCCGGGATCACCTGGCCGCTGTTAAGCGTGTCCCACAGGGCTTTTTCAAGCTCTTCCTTGGTCGGCAGCTTGCCGCCGAGCTTCTCCATCAGGTTCTGGGTCCAACGCAGGACTTCCTGGTTGGCCAGCCCGTGAAGCGGTCCCGCCAGGCCGTTGATACCAGCGGCGATCGAATAGTAGGCGTCGGAAAGCGCGGAGGCGACGAGGTGGGCCGTATGGGCCGAGACATTTCCGGATTCGTGGTCGGAGTGGAGGATGAAGTACATCCTGGCCACATCGTCGTACGGATGGGGGATGCCCATCATGTGGGCGAAGTTCCCGCCGAAATCGAGGTCTGGATCCGGCGCGATGGGAGTGTCGCTCTTGTACTTCATCCGGTAGATGTACGCGGCGATGACGGGCAGGCGGGCGATCAGGTTGCTGGCGTCCTCGTACATGGGATCCCAGTAGTCCATCTTGTTCATGCCTTCGCGGTACCTCTGCGCGAAGATCGACTCGCGCTGCATGGCGACGATTGCAGCGGAGAACATGGTCATGGGATGGGTGTCCCGGGGCATGCTGCGAAGCAGGTCGAAGACGTATTGCGGTACCTGGGACCGTTTCTTGAATTCTTTCACGACCTCGAGGGTCTGTTCCTCGGTTGGCACGTCGCCGGTCAGCAACAGGTACCAGTGGGCTTCGACGTACGGATAGTCGGAACCCTTCGGTTTGGGCAGCGCCGCGAAAGTCTCCGGAATGGTCATGCCGCGGAACCGGATGCCCTCGTACGGATCGAGGTAGGAAATATCCGTGACCAGGCACTTGACACCACGCATGCCGCCGATCGCCTGGGCGATGGTCACGTCACCGAGCTTGACGTCACCGTACTCCTTGAGCAACCGGGTCGTACGCGGCCGATGTTCCTGAATCTTGGCGAACAACGTTTCCTTCAAATTGGCCATCTTTCCCTCCTTTGGTCAGGAATTCTATTGGCAAAGAGGACGCCATGGTGGGACGGACTGCTGCCCTTCACGCCGTGAAGCCCCGGAGCCAGCGAGCCGGACATCTTTCTATTCACAAAGCTAGTATAGGGCTTGTGAAGAAAAGTGACAAGCTCTAGACAAGCTCCTGGAAGAGCTCATTGGAGAGCAGCCAACCCCGGGGAGACAGGTGGATGCGGCCCGCTTCGTCGGCGATCGCCAGCCCGAGATCGATGAACTCGTTGAGCTTTTCCCTAAAGGCGGGCAGGACATTCTGGGCCTCGGCCACCAGGGCGTGCGGGGCGCCCTCGGCGAGGCGGAGCCTGAGCATGATCTCCTGGGCGAGCTCATCCCGGGGGCTGAGGCTGGTGGACCAGGCCAGCGGCCTCGTGCCGCGGCTCAGCGCCAGCAGGTATCCGTGAAGGTTGTCGATGTTGGCCCAGTGCTTCGGCCCGTCGAGCCCATGCGCGGCAACGCCGAGGGCGTGGACCGGTTCGCTGCGCCAGTAGCGGACATTGTGGCGTGCGATGCATCCCGGCAGCGCGAAGTTGGAGATCTCGTAATGCAGGTACCCGGCCTCGGTCAACCAGTCGTGAACCAGGAGGTAGAGGCTGGCAGCTTGCTCATCGGAGGGAAATGCCTCGGGATGCCGGCTCGCAAACGTCCGGAGGCGGTGTGGCTTGTCCATTTCAAGGAGGTAGATCGAGACGTGATGGGGCCTGTACCTGAGGATCGTGTCGACCGAGACCCGGAGAGACTCGACGGTCTGCTGCGGAATGGCCAACATGAGATCGGCGTTGACCTGGAAACGTCCGTCGTTCAGCGTCATCTCCAGTACCCTTTCGGCGGTTGGAGCCGTGTGACGCCTGTCGAGGAGCTCGAGCTCTTCGGGGACGAAAGATTGAATCCCCATGGAAAGCCGGTTGACACCCACTCCGGCCCAGCCGTTCAGCAAGCGAGGGGAGATATCCTCGGGATTCGCCTCTGCCGTGAACTCGACGCCGGCAGCGAGCGGGTACCGGGTCGTGAGGAACGAAGCGATCTTCACGAAGAGCGGAAGGGGAATCTGCGACGGCGTGCCACCGCCGAAGTACAGCGTCTCGAGGATCGTTCCAGCGTCAAGATCGATCAGGGTACTTTCCTGCCTGAGAGCATCGACATAAGGTTCGATGAACGCCCGCCCGGTTGTCACGACAAACGTGCAGTAGGAACATCGTGACGCGCAGAAGGGCAGGTGCACGTACAGTCCGGCGCCCGGTCCAGATACCGGTCCAAGATCGCTCCGATCACCCGGCATACGGGTTTTCCCGGACGAGTGGTTCGAGCCCAAGTCGGGGAGAGCAGCCCGTGAAAAGACGCGCCAGCTTGGCCTGCCGCCTCTGCCACCCAGGCATGGTGGAAGAGCGGCGTTCGGCCCACGATACGGTCAACATCCACCTTGGCACGGTTGCCAGTGTACCGCAGGCCACCGCCACCCCGCGGCTTACCCGGAGAGGCCATCGCCATCCGTTGTGGTGAGGCCCGGGGCAAAGTGGTCCTTCAGCCCGCTGCATGCTCGTCCCATATCCGGGGGATCGTCCTCGATGATCCTTCCCCTTGGCAGACGGATGGGGCGACAGGGAGCTCATTTCAAGAACATGGCGGATCGTCGGTGCGGGTACATCCCGGTACGCTGCCGGGGGCGCCGTGTTCCAAACGGGCATGCGAATTGCTATTGTCAGATCCGTGCGAGATGATGCTGGCATATTTCGCAGGGCGCTGGAGATTTCCGTTCTTCTGCACCTCCTGCTCATCTTTCTCCTGATCCCCAGCGTGGGAAAGGTGTGGCCGGTGGCGTCTTCGCTGACGCACAAGCTGGCCCTGCACCCCGTCGCGAAAGAAAAACCGCTGAGATTCGAGCTTGTGAACCTTCCCAACGACCGGGAACAAAAGCCGGCCAATCCATCCACGGCTCCCCTGTCCGACAGGAACAGGCGGGCGCACGGGGGCCAGGGCCGTCCGAACGCGACACGGCCTGGGACGCACGGCAACACGCCCGAGATTGTCAAGTCTCAAGGGACGAGGTTCCTGGGGCGCGGTGCGCCCTCCCGCCGCGCGCGACTGGCGCCCCGGCGGCAGCCACGCCCTCCCGCGCAGAGACGGCCAACCGTGACCAGGCCGGAGACGGGACCCGAGTCGATGCTGAGACGGGGCGCGGGCGAGCGGGCACGACCGGCGTCGCCGCGCCGACCGGCGATCCAGCTGCCCCCGCCGAACGCCTGGGCGTTGCCTCCCGATGCCGGCGGCATTCTGGAGGCCCCCGACCGGAAGGGCGGCTCCGTCGATACGGGGGGGCTCTCCTTCGATACCCAGTGGTATAACTGGGGGCCGTACGCGGCTGCCATGCTTCGGAAGATCCGGCGTCACTGGCGGATCCCGGAGATCGCGCGCCTCGGAGTTCAAGGGGTTGCGAAGATCCGTTTCTACATCGAGCGTGACGGGACGGTGAGCGGGCTGCGGATCATCGGGGAGTCCGGGAAACCCCCGATGGACTTTGCGGCGCGCGATGCCATCGCAACATCCTCACCCTTCGAACCGCTGCCAAAAGATCTCGCCGGCGTCGATCGGGAGGGTGTGACGATCACGTTTTTCTATAACATGCGTCCTCCGGATCAGGAATAGAAAGGACAAGCGAAGATGATTGATGTTCTCGTGTCAGGCGGCCCGGTCATGGTTCCATTGCTGCTGTTATCTCTTCTGGCCTTGGCGATCATCATCGAGCGGATGTGGGCGCTTCGGCGGAAGAACTTTCTCGATGAGAAAACCGTCTCGACACTCTCGCAGTTGCTCGTTCAGAGAGATTTCGAGCGCGCGGATGAGTTCTGCCGGCGTCATCCAGGCCCCTTTACGCAGCTCGTTTCAACGCTCATTCAGTACCGCGACGCCCCCTACGAAGAGATCAAGGAAGCGCTCGAAGACACTGGCAGACGAGAGCTCAAGGGCCTCGAACGGGGTTTACCGGCCCTGTCCACCGTCGTTGCCGGCGCACCACTTCTCGGGTTGCTTGGAACCGTGCTGGGCATGATCAAGATCTTCGCCGTCGTGGCGACCACGGGAACCGGTGTCGCCGAGAAACTCTCGGAGGGTATCGCCGAGGCGTTGATCACGACGGCCACGGGCTTGATCATCGCCATCCCGGTCCTGTTCGTGTATGCCTACCTCGAGGGCCGTGCCGAGAACATTCTCTCGGATATCGAAGAACAGATCGCAGACTTCACACATCTCGTCCGGAAACCTGTCATGCATAGCGATGGGAGGCCATGATGCGGCTGGCGAAGGTTGGAAGACACGGCAAACCGGAAATACAGATGGCGTCTCTGATCGACGTGGTCTTTCTGCTCCTGTTATTTTACGCGGTGACGACACAGTTCGTCAGCAATCAGCGCCTCAAGCTCAAGCTACCCGAGGCCAAGACGTCGCAAGCCGTTGGACGCAACGAGGCGCAGAAGATGCCCGTCGTCACGGTGACCAAGGATGGCGGTATCTGGATCGATAACCGGCGCGTTTCGGACGCCGACCTGGAGCGCACGCTCCAGTCGGTCTTGGCCAACCAGCCGAAAAAGACGATCATTCTCAAGGGGGATCGCGGGGCGGACTACGGCATCGTCGTTCATGTGCTGGATGTCGCCCGTTCGGTCGGGGCCACCTCGATCCAGATGTCGACGGTCAAACCTCCAAAGGCCCAGAAATGATGCGGGTTAACCTTCGTTGGCGTGGACGACGCCCGTGTCCATCAGGTGACGGACGTGTTCGTCGGCCAGGCTGTAATGCACCATGCGGCCATCGCGCCGTGCCCGGACGAGGTCGCGATCGCGGAGAAGCCTGAGCTGATGGCTGACGGCCGACACGGAGAGATCGACGATGATCGCGAGATCGCACACGCACAGCTCAATCGTCAGTGCATGAAGGATCCGGAGGCGCGTGGGATCGCTCAGTGCGGAAAACAACCTGCTCAGCCGCTCGATGTTCCGTCCAGGCAGCGCGTGCTGCTTGGCGTACTTGACAGCTTCCGGATCAATTTCATGAACGGTACATACATCACCACTCGGCTCATTCGTATCCATATGAGCATGTTTTCAGATTATTTGTGGTTCGTCAAGAGATGATGGAATGTGCTGAGCTTTTGGAGATTGCAAACTTCACGACGAGAGAGGCTCGGCCGGACGATGTCCTTTCAACTCTCATTTGAGCACATGACGGATCCGGGACGGCTCGTCCGAGTCGCTATCCATCCGCTGCAGGACGGGAGGTGTCGTGCCGCGTGCCGTTCGTAACAACGGCCCGTCCACATGCGGATACCTGAGCGGCCGGGGGGCGGGATCCGGTTTGTATCAATTGACCCGGGAGAACAGGAGGTGCTATTTTCGACCGGCAAGGAGGGCCTGATGGCACAGAATGGTATTCATACATCTGAATCAGTTACTGAGGGACATCCTGACAAGATCGCCGACCAGATCTCCGATGCGATCCTGGATGCGGTCCTGGCTGGAGATCCAGGGGGACGCGTTGCGTGCGAAACCATGGTGACCACCGGCCTGGCATTCATCGCTGGAGAAATTACAACAAGCGTGTACGTCGACTTTCCGAGTATCGTCAGGAAGACGATCAAGGGTATCGGTTACACCAGGGCCAAGTTTGGTTTCGATTACGCGACCTGTGCCGTGGTTTCCTCCATCGACCCCCAATCTTCCGATATCGCGATGGGCGTCGACCAGGGCGGGGCCGGGGACCAGGGGTTGATGTTCGGTTTTGCGTGCGAAGAGACGCCGGAGCTCATGCCTTTTCCGATCATGATGGCGCACAAGCTGACGATGCGTTTGACGGAGGCGCGAAAGACCGGCGAGCTCAAATGGCTCCGTCCCGACGGCAAGAGCCAGGTTACCGTCGAGTACGAGGCGGACAAGCCGGTCCGGATTGAAGCGGTTGTCGTGTCCTGCCAGCACTCGGACCGTGTCTCGCAGGACGAGCTCCGGGGGGACGTGCGCGAAGCCGTCATCAACCGCGTTCTTCCGCCGTCCATGATTGACGAAGGTACAAAGATCTACATCAACCCGACGGGCCGTTTCGTGACCGGCGGTCCCCAGGGCGACTGCGGGCTGACGGGACGTAAGATCATCGTCGATACCTACGGAGGCGTTGGGTCTCACGGTGGCGGCGCATTCTCCGGCAAGGATCCCAGCAAGGTCGACCGGTCAGCGTCGTACATGGCGCGTTACGTTGCGAAGAACGTTGTCGCGGCCGGGCTTGCGAGCCGCGTTGAAGTGCAGTTGGCCTACGCGATCGGAGTCGCGGATCCCGTCTCGATCATGATCGATACGTTTGGGACCGGGAAGGTGCCTGAAGATCGCATCAAGAATGCCATTCGCGAGGTCTTTCCACTCCAGCCGCGGGCGATCATCACCTACCTCGATCTGTTGAGACCGATCTACAAGAAGACGGCTTCCTACGGACATTTTGGGCGCCTGGACCCGGATTTCACGTGGGAGCGGACGGACCGAACGGATGATTTGCGGACTGCCTGCGGCGTGTGATCGGCGACCGCCAGGGGGAGACGGTCCAGGATGAGCTTGCGATTGTTCCGGAGGACACGCGGCCGGGGCGCGGAGGATGGCGCAGTAACGCCGGCCGAACGTCCCGGCTTGCGGTTTCAGCAGCAGTACGTGCTGGCGGCCGGTGTTTTTGCGCTGGCCGTCGTTGCCATCATCCTCCTTTTTGGTCACTTGATCTCACGCTCCCTTTCCAAGAGGTACCTTGAAGATGTCCTGGTCGCGGGCCGCGAGGATGCGCGGCAACTGGCGAAGGAAATGAGCAAGAGCGGAGGAGCGAACGTTTATGATGTCATCGAGAAGAACCGGGAGGTGCTTCAACAGCACGTCGTCGGGCTCGCTCAAAAGCTGATCTTCCAGTCGATCACGGTCACCGACAAGAACGGCAAGGTCGTCTACCGTGCCTCATTCCGGTCGCAAGAGAGTCTCCCCGCCAACCTCGTTGCGAAGGAGCTGGATGTGGGCGGCAACCTCACCGACCAGGTTGTCAAGGAGACACAGAATAGCTACCAGATTCCAGCTCCCATCGGCAAGGTTGGCGAAGTGATCCTGTCGGTCAGCAAGGGAAAGCTTGCCGCACGCGTTGTCCGGTTGCGCCGGCAGCTCCTGCGCCAGACCATCACGGTGGCCGCTGCAACCTTGCTGACGCTGATCGGTGGCTTCTTCTTCGTCTGGCATCTTGTCGAGAGGACCCGGAGACTCGAAGCCAGCCGGAAAGAGGCGGAAGAGCTGGCAACGCTGGGTTCGCTCGCCGCAAATCTTGCCCACGAGATCAGGAACCCGCTGAACTCGATCACCCTCAACCTCGAAATGCTCGAGGAGGACCTTCGCGCTGAGCCTCCGGAAACCCGGGAGTCCCTCGTTTCAACGCGACGCGAGGTTGGCCGTCTTTCCAGGCTCATGACCGATTTCCTGACCTATGCCCGGCCCCAGGGGACGCTCCGCGAGCCGGTTCGCCTGGCGCCTCTCCTCCGCAACTTGGAGACGTTTCTCAGGGCCGAGGCCAGGGCGGTAAACGTGCACCTTCGTGTTGCCAAAGACCTCCCGGACGTGACGATCCACGGCGATGAGGGACAGTTGCGGCAAGTCTTGATCAACCTCGTGCTCAATGGGATCCAAGCCGTCAAGGACCTGGAACCGGCCCGGCGCGTGGTCGAGCTCATCATGGAAGTCGAAGGAAACGAGATCTCGTTGGCCGTCAGAGACCGTGGCGATGGCGTTCCCGAAGAGGATCTCGGCCGAATCAGGGAGGCGTTCTACACCAGGCGTCCCGGGGGAACGGGGCTCGGCCTGGCGGTCGCGGAACGTGTGGCCAGGAATCACGGCGGGCGGCTGACCTTGAAAAACCTCGATTCCCAGGGCTTCGAGGCCAGGCTCGTCTTGCCCTTGCCGGAAGAGGATGTCAAGATAGGGGCGGTATGAGGATCACGGGATGCGAGCCCGGTGTATGATGGCCGGGGTGGAACCCGAGGGCGGTGATCCCGCCGGGAGGACTGAATGACGCGATTGAAAGTGACGCTGGCGCTGACTGCCGTGGTGTGCGTGTTGGGTGCCGGAGTGGTCTCGGCGCAGTTCATGGCGGCCGACCTGATCTACGTCCCGGCAGTTGCCCACAGCGAAGGGGCCAACGGAAGCGTGTGGAAGACGGACGTTACAATCACCAATGTCGATTCCACGCCGGTCGATGTCGGCATCTTTTTCGTACCGAGTGGACGTGATGACCATTCCAATTTCTTGGCCGGCAGGGACGACGCTCTTGGCGGGAGTGAAGACCAGGGCTTTGGGTTTGTCAACGATGCGTTGTCCAACATACCGCCCGGTGGAACGGTCACCCTTCCCGACATTGTTGGACAGTACTGGTATCCGAAATTCGGCGTTTCGGCGTCCAACGGAGCGCTGGTGGTCTTCTCGTGGGAGTCGGGTACGCTCGATAACGACGGAAACAGAACGTACCGCAATGTCGTTGTGACGACGCGGACCTACAACTCGACGAAGATCAAGATCGAGGATCCTGATAATGCGGGGCAGTTCATCGAAAAGGACGCGACGTTCGGACAGACGCTTCCGGGCGTTCCCTGGTACAACCTGGCGGACGCCAGCATCAAGAATGACCAGAGGGACCTGAGCTACGAGGTCCTGCCGGGTGGCCAGGAGAATGATACGTACCGGTACAACGTCGGCATCTTCAATACCTCCGACCTGCAGACATCGATCGCAGTCGTGATCCAGCCGTTCGATGCCACGGGACATCAGCTTACCGATGACAACGGCGTGGCGCTGGCAAAGACGCTCCTCCTTCCACCCCTGGCCCACGTGCAGCTCTACCGCATCCTGCAGACGTCGTTCAACCTGACGAACGCCAAGGACATCCTGCTCCGGATTTCGTTCGTCAACTGGACGACCCTGGGGACGGCGCCGGTGCCGACCTTTACGTGCTACGGCTCGTTGATCGACAACCGGAGCAATGACCCGACGACGATTCTCCCGTCCTTCGGGTATCCGTACGATATCGACAAGGTCTGGAAGGTGCCGAGCGGCACGGCCTCGGCAACGGCTGAGAGTATTTCACGGTGGGGCTTTCCACAACGTGGGGGCGTCAGCCGGCGGCCCGTCCGGATGCCACCGCGCTGAGCCAAGGCGTCAGTCCGATTGACAACTTCAAAGCGTGTGTTAGCATGCGCGCGGATCGGCCCCGACGTACCGGGGGAAAGGAGATACGACCATGGCAGACTGCAACGACAAGGTTCCAGAGAACGTTCCGGGGAAGTACTACGTAGATTCGAACTGTATCGACTGTGATGTGTGCCGGACCACCGCGCCGGCCAACTTCACGGCGAACGAAGACGAAGGTTACTCGTACGTCTCCAAGCAGCCGGAAAACGAGGAAGAAGAGGCGCTGTGCCAGGAGGCGATGGAGTCGTGCCCGGTCGAAGCGATTGGCGATGACGGGGAAGAGTGCTGAGCGCACACATCCCCGGGGAAAACTCCAGGCCGGCGCTTGCCAAGTGCCGGCTTTTTGGCATCTCCCGGTGACGCGGGGCGGGTTTCGGGTTATGATCCCGCGCCAGGAGGTGTCATGAGGGTCTTGTCAGGGGTTCAACCGTCCGGAACGCTTCACATCGGGAACTATTTTGGCGCCATCCGGCAGTTCGTCAGGCTCCAGGATGAACACGAGTGTTTTTACTTCCTCGCCGATCTCCACGCCTTGACGACGGTTCACACGGGGGAGGACCTCAAGACCTTCACCCGCGACCTGGCAGCCGGGTTCCTGGCGCTCGGGCTCGATCCCGAAAGGGCCGTGCTGTACCGCCAGTCCGACATTCCCGAAATCCCGGAGTTGATGTGGATCCTCTCCACGGTCACCTCGATGGGGTTGTTGCAGCGCTGCCACTCATTCAAGGACAAGGTCGCCCAGGGAATCGTGCCGAACCACGGCCTGTTCGCCTATCCCGTGCTGATGGCGGCCGATATCCTGATCGTCGATGCCGACCTTGTGCCTGTCGGGAAAGACCAGAAACAGCACCTGGAGGTGACGAGGGACATCGTCGCCTCGTTTGGCGCAACGTACGGCGCCGAGGCCTTCACGCTTCCAGAGCCGTTGATCCTCGATGATGTCGCTGTCGTCCCGGGGCTGGACGGCCGCAAGATGAGCAAGTCATACGGCAACACCATCGATATCTTTGGGCCGGAAAAGATAGTCCGGAAACGGATCATGTCGATCGTGACAGATTCGACGCCGGTCGAAGCGCCCAAGTCAAAAGAGGGGAGCGCCCTGTACGGGCTCCTGAAGCTGTTTGCGCCGGCATCGGACCGCGAATGGGTCGAGAGGGCTTTTGACGAGGGCGGCGTTGGATACGGCGAGATGAAGAAACGTCTCTTTGGCTACTTCATGGAGCAGTTCGCGCCGGCCAGGAACCGTTTCGACGAGTTGCAGTCGGATCCTGGAGAGGTCGAGCATATCCTCTCGAACGGGGCTGGCCGTGTCCGTGAGACGATCGCGCCGCTGATGGATCGCGTGCGAAGGATCGTCGGGATCACGGCGTAAGGTCGTCTCCCTTCGCCGGGAACAGGGCGGCGCGCATCGCCTCGATCGGGGGCGTGTGCGTTGTCATGGCCGCGAACTGGGGCACACCCTGGAAGAGGAGCACGGCCCGGCCCTCGATGTAGGTCACGGAAGCTTCGGCTGCAAGCTCTGCCAGTTTTGGCGGCTTCCGGCCGTACACCATGTCGATGATGACTGCCGCGCCGGAGAGCTCGCGAGCGGTAAACGGCGAGGGATCACCCGCCCGGGTGCCGAGCGGCGTGGCGTTGACGAAGATCGTCGCGTCGTCAGGAACGTCGCCCGGAGCGCACGCGGCGATACCGAGCTGACGGGCGACCGCGGAGGTGCGCGCGGCATCGCGCCCCCGAAGGAAGACCCTGGCGCCCGCGAGATCGAGGCCGACCGCAGCTCCCCGGGCAGCGCCACCCGTTCCCTGAACGATCACCGTCACTCCGCGCGGATCGATGCCCGCACCGAGCAGAGAACCGGTGATACCGTCAGCGTCCGTGGTATCTGCCAGGATCTGCCCCTGCTTGAGGATCAACGTGTTGGCTGCCCCGGCGCGCCGGGCTCGCGGCGCGGCGATCGTGGCGTGCTGCAGGGCCAATTCCTTGTAGGGGGCGGTGACGGCCAGCGCATGGAGCGTCGGGGCGGCCCCGTCGAAGATTCCCCCGGCGCCGGGTTGGAAAAGCCGCCGAGCCTCGGTGGCGCTCGGGATCGAGAACGGGAGCATCGCGTAGGGCAGCCCGCAGCTCCGGTACGCCGCGCCGTGGAGGCGGGGGCTCAGGCTCGCGGAGACGTCGCGGCCGATCACTCCGAAGAGGCGTTGCGGAGGCCCTGACAGGTGACCGATTGCCGCATCGAGCGCCTCGAAAGTCACCTGGCCGGGAGCCGCGGCCGCCGCGTCGTTCCATGCGACGAAGGTCAAGGGGGCGCCGAGCAGGGGAGAAAGGTACCGGCTGGGCAGGCCTACAGGGCCCATTGCAAACGCGATCAGCCGGGACTCCAGGCGATTGCGGCGCGCAAACCGTTTCTGAAGGGACACGATGCGGGTAAGATCCGCCAGGGTGCGAGCGAAAGGAACCACCTTGACCCAGCGCGCCCGGGTTTCGAGCATCGTCCGTACGACGGAGACGAGATCCGCGGGAGTTCCTTCGGAATCGTGCCAGGACAGCATGACGCGTTCTGGCTCGATTCCAAGCTCATCCATCAACCGCAGGTCCCGGTTGAGCTCGAGGTCGAGAAGCTGGGCGCCGCTCTCCCAAGCGCCCGTCAGGACGCGCCGCCTCGTCTCGGGATCGTTGCTCCCGCGGCCGCCCTCGCTCTCGGACCGGTAGGTGATCAGGACCGGGATGGGGCAGCGCCGGACCGCCTGGGCGAGGTCGAGGTCGGCAAGGAGGTCCGCACGGATTTCGACGAGAGAGGAGCCCGGAGGCGGAGCGGCAAGCGCGTGGAGAGGATCCTCTGAAACGGAGGCGGTCAGGCTGACGATCGCGTCCATGCCGGGAGGGTAGCACAAGACCAGAGCATCGTTATGCCCCAGGAGCAGCACCAAGTCTGCGGATAAACAAAGGGGGTGCTGCCTCACCAAGGAGCGCGATGACAGTGACATACACGGGATTCTCCGTTGACCGGCATTCGTGTTCGTCGAGAGACCGTGGAGGCGCCTTGGAGGTCCTGCTTGCAGCAGGCCCGCGGTCAGCGCCCGGGAGGCCCGGCCTTTGGCCGGCCCGCGGTCTTGATCC
>JAADFN010000153.1 GCA_013152895.1 Acidobacteriota bacterium
CGCCGCGGAGGAGGCCGGGCGCCGAGCGGAAGCGCTGCGCCACCGTGCCTGGGAGATCACGCACCGCGTCACCGGCATCGAGCACGAGCTGGCCCGCCACGCCGCCGCGCTCGACCAGGTTGCGACGCTCCTGCCGCTCTCCGCGCTCGCTGGCCAGGTCAGCGACTTCCTGCATCCGCGGCCCACCGATGCAGCGCTGCTCGACCGGGTCTGGCACGATCTGCTCGAGCTGCCGGCCGTACGTGTCGACGAGCTGCCCCCCGACGCCGTGAAGACGGCGGTTGCGATGGAGGCCCGGATCCGCCTGGCGTTTGCCGGCGCCGGAGATCCCCCGGCGCCTCCGGAACCGGTCGAGGGCGCCGAACCGCTGTTCCCGTTGGCCGGCATTGCGGATGAAGATGCCGCCTGGCTGGCCGCGGTGCTCCCCCCGGCGTACCGGGCGCACGATGCCGCAACGGCCCGCCGCCTGGCCGAGAGCAATCCGCGGGCGGTTTTCCTCGCGCCGGACGGGACGCTCTACCGGGGGCGGACCGCGGAGCTGCCCTCGGCCGGCTCCCGCCTGCGCGGGGCACTGGAGCTTCGCAGCGAGCTCGAGGCGCTGACGCGCGAGCTCGAGGAGCTCGAGGCGCAGGCCGACGCTGCGCAGAAGCTGGAAGGGGAGCACACCGAGGCGGCGGCCGCGCTCGAGGAGCAATTGGCCGGGCTCAACCACGCCCTGCTTCAGGCCGAGGAGGCCCGTGCACGTGCGGCCGCCATCGAGCGATCCGCACAGGAGGAGCTCGGCCGCCTCGAACGGGAGCTCGACGCGATTTCAGCCGAGGCGGAGCGCAACCGGAGGGAACAGGCAGCGATCGAGGCGAAGCGGGAGAAGCTCAAAGCCGAGGTCAAGGATCTCGAGGAGCGCAGCGCGGCCGTGGAGCTCGCCCTCGACAAGGCGGGGACAACGGTCGAGGCGCGGCGGGAGGAGGAGGCCCGTGCGGTACGCGAGCTCGACCGCTTCGAGGCCGAGGAACGGCTCGCCGCCGAACGGGTCGAGGCTGCGCGGGCCGAGGCCGTGCGGCTGTCCGGCGAGCTTCGCGCGCTCCAGGCCCGTCGCAGTGAGCTCGACCAGAAAGTCCACGAGCTGCAGGACAGGCTGACCACGACCCAGGAGGAGGTCGTCCGTTCCCGGACCCGCCTTGCCGAGGAGCAGGGGCTGCTGGCGGGGGCCAGGGAGCGGGAGCGGCAGGCGGCCGAGGCGGTGGGGGCCGTCAGCGCCAGGGTCGGCGCGCTCGAGAAGGAGGTCGGATCAAGGAGGGCCACCCACGAGCAGGTTCGTGGCCGGCTACACGAAATCGAGGTCGACGAGACGCGGATCGAGGCCGAGTGGGAGAAGCTGTGCGAGGGCGCGGGGAGCGACCTGGGGCTCGCTCCCGAGGCGTTTCTCGATGAAAGGGCCGAGGGGGACGCCTCCGAGGAGACGCTTCAGGCGGAGGTCGATGCGCTTCGCGCGAAGCTGGACCGCACCGGGCCGGTCAACCTGCTGGCCGTCCAGGAGGCCGGCGAGCTTGACCAGCGCTCGGCATTCCTCCACGACCAGCGCGAGGATCTGCTCAAGTCGCTCGCCTCGCTCAACGGGACGATCCGGGAGATCGACGCGACCTGCACCGAGCGGTTCATCGACACGTTCGAGAAGGTCAACGGGATGTTCGCCGAGACGTTCTCCCACCTCTTCGGCGGCGGGACCGCCAGGCTCGACCTCGCCGACGAGGACGATCCCCTGGAATCCGGCGTCCTCATTACCGCCCAGCCGCCCGGCAAGAAGAACCAGTCCGTCCAGCTTCTCTCCGGCGGGGAGCGGGCGCTCGCGGCACTGTCTCTCCTGATCGCGCTGTTTCGGATCAAGCCGTCGCCGGTGTGCATCCTCGACGAGGTCGATGCCTCCCTCGACGGCGCGAACATCGTCCGGCTGATGGAGCTCGTCCGGGACATGACCGGGGAGACCCAGTTCGTTCTCATCACGCACAACCGCCGCACCATGATGGGCGCCGAGGTCCTCTACGGCGTCACCATGGAGCGGCCGGGGGTCTCGAAGATCATCTCCGTGCGTATGGAAGGCTGATGCGCGGTTACGCCTTCGGATGGCTCTTGCGATAGACCTCCATCAGGCGGGCGAGATCGACGTGCGTGTAGATCTGGGTCGTGGCGAGCGAGGCGTGACCGAGCAGCTCCTGGATCGCGCGCAGATCCATGCCCGCCTCGAGAAGATGGGTGGCAAAGGCGTGGCGCAGCGAGTGCGGATGGAGATGGTGCAGGCCGGCGGTGCGGTTGACGGCCGCGTTGAGGATCCGGCGGACGGACCGGTCGGTCAGCCGGTCGCCTCGCTGATTGACGAAGAGCGGCTCGGTCCGGTCCGAAGTCTTGAGCCGCCAGCGGGCCCGCTCCGGGAGGTACGCCCTGATCGCCTCGGCGGCCTTGCGGCCGAACGGGACGATCCGTTCCTTGCGGCCCTTGCCGCGCACGCGGACGAGTCGCCGGTTAAGCTGGAGGTCGTCGAGGCCGATGCCGACGAGCTCGCCGACGCGCAGGCCGGCGCCGTAGAGCAGCTCGAGGATGGCGCGGTCGCGCCGTCCGGCGGGCGTGTCGGGAAACGTGTCGAGCAGCTCCGCGACGTCACCGGTCGTCACGGTCGGGGGCAGGAGACGCTCGACGCGGGGATGGGGCACGAGAGCGGCGGGGTTGGTTGCGATCAGGCGTTCCTCGGCGAGAAAACGGAAGTAGGTTCTGAGCGCGGCGAGGGCCCGCTGGATCGAGCGCGGCGCGAGGTGGCGGGAGTGGAGGTGGGCGATCCATGCCCGGATGTCCGCGGCGGTGACGTCGGCCGCGCGGGAGCGCTCGAGCTCGGCCGCGGCGAACTCGGCGAAGCTCGAAATCTCGCGCCGGTAGGCCGCGAGCGTGCGCGGCGCGAGGTTGCGCTCCCACTCGAGGTGCTCGGCGAAGCTTTCGCGGTACCACGGATCCTGGGGCCGTTTCTTCGGCATGCCCCCAGTGTAGCCCCGATCGCATGGCCGTTACCGCGGAGATCGCAGGAAAGCGCGGAGGCAAGTGTCGAAATCACGAGATGAGCAGGTCCGCGGTCAGCGCCCGGGAGGCCCGGCCTTTGGCCGGCCCGCGGTCTTGAACCCGAGCCGTTCTGCACGCGAGCGTGCAGCCCGTCTCGCGCTCAATCCCGCCGGGGCTGGCGCCCCGCCCC
>JAADFN010000154.1 GCA_013152895.1 Acidobacteriota bacterium
TTCGCGAACGGCGGATAGGTGTCCCAGAACCCCTCCGGCCCACGAAAGTCGGGAAGCCCGGAATCGACACCCATCCCCGCGCCTGCGGTGATCAGCAGGGCGTCAGCCGCGACAAGAACCTCGGTGGCCGCGTCAAGCGCTGCGGCAAAGCCGTTGGTCCCGGTCACTCCCAGTAGTAGAGGGCGGCGTCCCCCAGCTCGTCCTCGATCTCCATGAGGCGGTTGTACTTGGCGAGGCGTTCGCTCCGGCTGGCCGAGCCCGATTTGAGATGGCCGCCGTCCATCGCGACCGCAAAATCGGCGAGGAACGAGTCCTCCGTCTCCCCGGAACGGTGGGAAATGAAGTACCGCCAGCCGGCGTCGCGGCACATCCGGACGGCCTCGATCGTCTCCGTCAGTCCCGATCTGGTTGAGCTTGATGAGCGAGGAGTTGGCCGTGCCCTCGGCAATGCCTCGGGCGATGTACTTCGTGTTCGTGACGAAGATATCGTCACCGACCACCTCGATCCTGTCGCCGAGACGCTCGGTGAACTTCCGGAATCCCTCCCAATCCTCCTCGGCGAGCGGATCCTCCCACAGGATGATGGGGTACTTCGAGACCCACGTCTCGGCCATCGCGATCAGGTCGTCGCTGGTCATCTTGCCGGCGCCCGACCACTTGAGATCGTAGTGGCTCTTCATGTCGGTCGAAAAGGAGCTGGCTGCGTTGTCCAGGGCGATGGCGATGTCCTTGCCCGGCGTGTAACCCGCCTTTTCGATCGCCTGGATGATCGTCTCGATGGCATCCTCGTTGCTGTCGAGGTTCGGGGCGAATCCGCCCTCGTCCCCGACGCTGGTCGCCAGGCCGCGGGCCTTGAGGATCCCCTTGAGCACGTGGAACGTCTCGGCGACGTAGCGGAGCCCCTCCCGGAAGGTGGGCGCGCCGATCGGAGCGACCATGAATTCCTGGATGTCGACGCTGTTGTCGGCGTGAGCGCCGCCGTTGATGATGTTCATGCAGGGGATGGGGATCCGGCGCGCCCCTGCGCCGCCGAGGTACTGGTACAGCGGCGTGCGCTGGGAGAGAGCTGCGGCCCGTGCCACCGCCATCGAAACGCCGAGGATCGCGTTGGCGCCGAGATGAGCCTTGTTCGGCGTACCGTCCAGCTCGATCATGCGCCGGTCGAGCAGGGCTTGTTGATAGGCGTCCATGCCGATGACGGCCGGTCCGATCGTGTCGTTGACGTTCGCAACGGCGTGCAGGACCCCCTTGCCGTTGAACCGTTTTGGATCTCCATCGCGCAGCTCGAGAGCCTCGTTCTCGCCGGTGCTCGCGCCGGACGGAACCGAGGCCGCGGCGGCCGTCTGATCGCTGAGCTCGACGTACACCTTGACGGTCGGGTTTCCACGGGAATCGAGAATTTCAGTCGCTCGAACGGACGAGAGTGTCACACGCATCGTTCACCTCCGGCCTCCATGATAGCCCGGATTCGCCTGTCAACACCGGTGGCAAAGCGAGGTCGAGCAGGGGGCAACGAAAACCTCACGAGCCGCTACTTCGCCGAGCGTTCCTGGCCGGGCGATCGGAATCTGACTCCGAATTCCGGGGTACCCCGGTGGGATACAATACTCGGCGGAGGGACCGGCCATGGAGTACGACGTCATCGTTGAAAGGGATGAAGAGGGCTACCTGGTCGCAACTGTCCCGGCCATTCCAGGGTGTCATACTCAGGCGCGCTCGCTGGACGAGCTAATGGAACGGACCCGGGAGGCGATCCTGGTCTGCCTGGAAGAGGAGGGCGAGCCGGAGCCCACCCTCGAGCTGCTGGGCATCCACAGGATTCGCGTGGCGTGATGGTCCCCCGGCTCCGGATCTAGGGCAAGGATCTGGTTCGCGCTCTTGAGAGGGAAGGTTTCGTGGCCGTGCGGTGGCGAGGGAGCCATTGCATGCTTCGGCATCCCGACGGAAGAAGGACCGTGGTGCCTGTTCACCGTGGCGAGACCATCGGGCCCGGATTGCTCTCCAAGATCCTGCGGGACACGGCCCTGTCGCGGGAGGATATCGAGGCACTGCTGAACCGGTAAGCCTGCGGCCCGGGCAACGGAAACCTCACGAGCCGCTACTTCGCCGAGCGTTCCGGCGGGGCGACCGGGCGGAACACGGAGGTCCATGCCGGGAATGAGAATTCTGCTCTCACCCTGGACGAGCTGGCCGAGCGATTTCAGGCCACGCAGCCGGCCGGCCGCCACTCGCACGGCGGGCACCTCTAGCAACGGATGTGCCAGCACATCAAGCAAGGAGGGGGTGTCGTCCTTCACGTTCACGAATTCGTGAACGATGGGAATATCGTGAACAGCAAACCCTGGGGGCTCATGATGGTGGATCTCGCGGCCGAGTGTGGTCTGTCGAAGTGAGACATATCATAATATAGCCAAGGGGTGAAGACATGTATTGACATCAGTCCCATTTCGCAGTATTCTTCATTCGTCCCGTCCACGCTGGCAAGGAGGGTCCGTGAACTTCGAGTTCACCAACTGGAAGCTGGAACGCCTGTACACCGAGGAGAAGGGAACCCGGCGGTACCCGCCACAGGTGGTGGACGCCTTCTTCAAGGTGATGCGGATCATCGAGAGCTCGGAGGACGAGCGGGATCTCAGGGCGATGAAACACCTTCACCTCGAGAAGCTCAAGGGCAAGCGCCAGCACCAACGATCACTGGTTCTCCATGGTCCATTCCGGTTGGTCGTGCAGCTCGTTGAGGATGACGACGGGACGTATCTGTTGATCGAGGAGATCGTGAACTATCACGGAGGCTGACGAGAGGACTTCCAGGGAGGTACATCATGGCACGCCGAGGCAATCGGATCATCCCAGCGAGGAACATCCCGCCGGGCACCATCATCAAGGATGAGCTCGAGGCGCGCGGGTGGACGCAGGAGGACCTGGCGCGGATCATGGGCCGGCCGGCGCAGGTGATCTCGGAGATCGTCTCGGCCAAGAAACAGATCACGCCCGAGACGGCGCTGGGGCTGGCAGCGGCCTTCGGGACCTCGGCCGAAATGTGGCTCACCATGGAGGCGGCGTACCGGCTGCGCCTGGCCCAGCAGCGGAACGTGGACGATGCCGTGGAGCGCCGGAGCAGGATCTACTCGCTGGCTCCGGTCAAGGAGCTGGTAAAGCGCGGGTGGATCCCGGGAGCCACCGATATGACCGACGTGGACGAGCTGGAACGATCCGTCATCGCGTTCTTCGACGTCCGCTCGCTCGACGGGGTTTCCGATCTCACTCTTGCGGCCCACAGGACACCGACGAAGGAGCCCGATCCGCGGGCTGTGCGCGCCTGGATGCGCCGGGTGGAGCAGCTCGCCACGGAGCAGGAGGTGGGGACCTTCCGCCGCGCCCGCCTGGAGAAGGCCATTGCAGACATGCTCTTGTTGTCTGCCGAGCCCAGCCGCGTCTGTGAAGTCCCCGGGATCGTTCGGGAGCTGGGCATCCGCTTCGTGCTGGTGCCCCACCTGCCCCGGACGTACCTGGATGGGGCCGTCTTCGCCGGC
>JAADFN010000155.1 GCA_013152895.1 Acidobacteriota bacterium
CTCCTCGATACGGTCATCGTGATCGGCTCGCTGGTGGGCATGGTCGTGCTCTCGGCATGGATCGCGGCACGCCAGGGGCGGATGGACGACTTCTTCCTCGGTGGCAGGCGTCTGCCCGGCTGGGCCCTTGGCATCAGTCTGGCCGCGAACCAGGTGTCGGCGATCTCCCTCGTGGGCGCGCCCGCCTTCGTCGCCCTGCGCGCCGGCGGCGGCCTGGTCTGGCTCCAGTACGAGCTTGCCGTGCCGCTGGCCATGGCGGCGCTGGTCCTGTGGGGTGTCCCGCTGCTCCGCCAGGCACGTGGCGCCGAGGTCTACCAGGCCGTGGAGGATCGGCTCGGGACCGGCGCCAGGCGGACGCTCGCCGCGCTCTTCCTGGCGGGCCGCGGCCTGGGCGCGGGCGTGATCCTCTACGCGTCGGCGCTCGTGGTGGACGCCTGCACCTCCTGGGGGCTCGACACCAGCCTGCTCGTGGTCGGCCTGGTGGCCGTGGCCTACACGGCCCTCGGCGGCCTGGTGGCCGACGTGCTGTCCGACGTCTTCCAGTTCGGGCTCCTGTGGGGCGGCACCGTCGTGGCAACAGTCGTGCTCGGCGCCCGTCTCGGGGGCGAGGGAGGTCTGCTCGCCGGCATCGATCCCGCCCGCCTCGTGGCCATCGACCTGGCTCACAATGGCGTCACCGACGGTGCGACCTTTGCGCTCTGGCCGATGCTCATCGGCGGTTTCTTTCTCTACCTGTCCTATTACGGCTGCGATCAGACCCAGGCCCAGCGGATCCTCGCCGCCGCCGACGAGCCGACCGCCAGACGCGCGCTCGTTACCGCCTCCGTCGTGCGCTTTCCACTGGTGCTCACCTACTGCCTCTTCGGCGTCATGCTCGCCCGCCTCCTGGTCGTGGAGCCCGCCTTCGCGGCCTCCCTGTCCGGTCTGCCGCCCGACGCCCTCGTGCCGCGCTTCCTGGTAACCTACCTCCCGCGCGGGGTCCTCGGGATCGCCGTGGCCGGCGTGCTCGCCGCCGCCCTCTCGTCCGTGGACTCGGCCTTCAACTCCCTTTCGGCGGTGACCGTGGAGGAGCTCCTGCCGGCCTCCTGGCGCGATCGCCCCCGGCGCCAGCTCCTCGCCGCCCGGGCCGTGACTGCCTTCTGGGGCGCCCTCGCCGTGGGCGCCGGCCTGGTTTTTTCCCGGGCCGGCGAGACGACCATCGAGATCGTCAACCGGGTGGGGAGCGCCCTCTACGGCCCCGTGCTTGCCCTTTTTCTCCTCGCCTGGCGGTCACGGCGCGCGGACGGCCGCTCGGCGATGGCCGGGGCCGTCGCCGGAGTGGCCGCCAACCTGGCGACCGCTGCTCTCCTGCCATCGATCTCCTGGCTCTGGTGGAACGTCATCGGCTGTGCCATTGCGCTCGCTGTGGGCGCCGGCGCGGGGCGGGCCTCGCGACGTCCCGTCCTCCCGGCGGCAACGCGCCCCGCACGGCGTTCGGCGGCGTTCCTGGTGGCATGGTTCGGGCTCGTGGCCGCCGTCCTCGCCGTGATCACGCTCAGGGTATCGTGAGGTCAGGCGCTCTGCCTGAGCGTTGGGCCGTCTGTAGCTTGGGCTATACTCGATAGTGGAGGCGCGTATCATGCGGCACGTGTTTACGTTGGAGTATTGGGTCGACGGCGGTTGGTACGTGGGTCGTCTCAAGGAGGCGCCGGGCGTCTTCAGTCAGGGCGAAACACTGGAAGAGTTGGAGACGAACATCCAGGACGCGTACGAGTTGGTGTTCTCCGACGACGGCGCCGACCTGATTCCGCCATATTGCGTGCCAGGTCTCACAATCTCACAATGTGAAGGCGGAAACTCGGTCCATGAGAACGCTCGGGTTCTGCGCTTGGCCATTGTGAGCACCTTCTCCCATCCCCGGCGTCCAGAGCCCGCCGGAAAGTGGCCGCGGCTGCCGAGGGTTCGGGTTGGCTGGGCGGTTTTCCGGGGAATGTGAGGAATGGCACCCCCGTCCATCGTGGCCTCCTCCCGGGAGCCGGTTCTCGTCGTCGTCACTGCACAGATGTCATTGTCGTTGAGCATCCTCACGCTCATGCACGATATCGGAGGACTCCACCGCGTGGAGATGAGCTGGCTTGACTAGGATCCTTACGGATGTTATCCTTTTTGTAAGGAGACGATGATGGCCAGATCGACGATTACGAGTAAGGGGCAAACGACGGTTCCGGTGGAGATCCGGCGAAAGCTGGGGCTCGGTCCCGGGGATATCCTCCATTGGGAACTGACGGAGGGCACGGTCCGGATCGTTCCGGGCGAGCGTAGTTTCCTTCGCTTTCGCGGCTCCATCCGGGTGGGCCGGGGCTCCGCGGTGGAGGATGTGCGACAGGCGCGGTCCCAGCGCGGTACGGAGCCCCGGTGAAACGCCTCCTGCTCGACACCAACGTCTTAATTTCCTTTCTCACCGACCGGAACCGCGCGCAACAGGACCGTGCCGCGAAGCTCCTCGAATCGGCGGCCGATGGCCATCTGGAGCTCCTGGTGCACCAGGCCGTCCTGTTCGAGCTTGCCTACGTCCTGCTCAACCTCTATGACAGAAAGCCCGCGGAGGTTCGCCAGATTCTCGAGAGGTTACTCTTGCTTCCCGGCGTCGGCGTTGTGGATACGCTGTCCTGGGGCGAGATCCTCGGCCTCTGGCCCAAGGCATTTCCCCACCTGGCCGATGCCGCGCTCGCCGTAGCCTGCCGCGAGCTCCGATGCGATGGAATTGCCACCTTCGACACGCGGTTCCTCCGCCAGCTCGAGCGCGCCGGGTCGCCATCCGCTTGGTAGTCTGTACGTCTGCGGACACCGGTGATTGAGGACACCAATTCCGACGAAACCGCCAAACTGTCCGCGTTCGCTCAAATTCGTGTCCGCCTTCCCTCGAATTCGTGTTCGCGTTGTGTCGGCCTCCGCATCTCACGGCGTGACCGTTCCTTCCGGGTCCCCAAACGCATCGAATCACAAGAGGTGAAACGAGGAGCGGGGCGAGCTGACCGGGGATGCCGATAACACCAGGCTGTTTCCTGGCGGCTCCGTGATGGCGATTTACCTTGACTTCCGTAGAGATTGTAATACATTAGTGATGGGAGGTAACATGCCCATACAGTCTGTCAGACTGCCCGAGGAGATCGCCAGGAAGCTGGACGCTTTGGCCGAGGAGACACGCCGCTCCAAGAGCTCGTTCATCGTGGAGGCGCTCG
>JAADFN010000156.1 GCA_013152895.1 Acidobacteriota bacterium
ACCATCGCCGCCGTGCCTTCCTCGCCGATCCATCCAGGTTTAGTGTACCTCCCGATTGTCCCACGCCCACATCATGCCACTCCCCACGGTCCAGTACGGGCCGCGTGTTCCGTGTGAGGCTTGAAAACCATCGCGATCGGTTGTGGTGAGATCTCCTGCGGTCCTCAGCCGCTCCTTCGAAACGCCGGGCCGGCCTCGCCTCCTCCGCCTTCCTCCAGAATGGCGTCCGAGATGATCCCGCGCAGCTCGCCGACGATGGGGTTGGGCGACCATCTCCGAAAGAGACGGCCACCGGCGAGGAAGACCACTCGGTCTCCAAAGGCGGTGGGAGCTCGAAACGTCAACGTTACCGTCTCGGCACACAGCCTCTCATTGGCGCCGACCCCACGGACCTCGCGAAGAGGCACGACGATAGAGCTCCGGTAATTGGAGATGATCAGGTTTGTTCCGTCGAGCACCACCCTCTTGAGAGGCAGCGCGCACACGAGGTAATGCGCAATGAACGCGACTCCGGCCATGGAATAGAAGACCAGCGTGAACACTGAAGGCCCTGCAACCGCGTCTGCTACCAAGGCCGGCGCTCCAGAGAGCAACAGGAGTGGCCAGACGACCTTCCACGCGATCGTCCAGCGCGACGAAAGAACCCGGCCAGCCACCGAATCATGATACCCCACCTTGAGATGACGCGTGGCGACGTGAGTCTGGCCGCTTCCAAACCATGGCGCGTTGGAATCTGCCCACCCAGGCCAGCAACTCCGGCCATCGTCGTCGACCACGTGTCGCAGACAGGGTGCGAAGGGGGCGGGGAGATGAGACATGCGGCGCGGGGGGCCGTACAATGGGCGGCGGTTGTTTCACGGTTGTCGAGGAGGCGCTGGAAAGTGGGGACGCAGGATGTTCGCGAAGGCACGCGGGTCGAGGAGTTGCGGCTGTTCATGAAGAGGCTGCTGGCCGATGTGCGGGCGATGGAGCGAATGCTCGACGAGGGCCTCATCGAGTCGGGAGTCCGGAGGATCGGCGCGGAGCAGGAGCTGTTTCTCGTCGACCGGACGTGGCGGCCCGCGCCGATGGCCTCCGAGGTGCTGCGGACGGTGGACGATCCCCATTTCACGACGGAGCTCGCCCGGTTCAACCTCGAGTTCAACATGGACCCGCTGCTGTTCGGGGGATCGTGTTTGAGAACGATGGAACACCGGATGGAGGAGCTTCTCGGGCGCGTGCGTCTCGCGGCGCGGCGCCTGGGGGGCGAGGTCGTGATGACGGGGATTCTTCCGACGCTGACGAAGTCGGATCTCAGCCTGGAAAACATGACGCCCAACCCGCGCTACCTCGCGCTGAACGATGCGATGACGCGGCTTCGCGGTGGCGAGTACGCCTTCCAGATCAAGGGGATGGACGAGCTCAGCTTTCATCACGACACGATCATGGCCGAGGCGTGCAACACCAGCTTCCAGGTGCACTTCCAGGTGGGTCCCCAGGAGTTTGCACGGGTCTACAACATGGCGCAGGCGGCCGCGGGGCCGGTGCTGGCGGCGGCGGCCAACTCGCCGCTGCTCTTCGGCAAGAGACTGTGGTGGGAGACGCGCATTGCCCTCTTCCAGCAGTCGATCGATACGAGGCGCTCGGCGCCCCACCTGAGGGACCAGACGCCCCGAGTCAGCTTCGGCCGGAGCTGGGTCCAGAGCTCGGCGCTGGAGATCTTCAGGGAGGACATCGCCCGCTTCAGGCCGTTGCTGTCCGCCGACGTGGACGAGGATCCGCTCGCGGTGCTCGATGCGGGAGGTGTTCCCAGGCTGCGCGCCCTCCAGCTTCACAACGGCACCGTCTACCGGTGGAACCGGGTCTGTTACGGCGTCTCGGACGAGGGGAAGGCCCACCTGCGGATCGAGAACCGCACGCTACCAGCGGGGCCGACCATCCTGGACGAGGTTGCCAACGCCGCCTTCTGGTTTGGCCTCGTCAGCGGGATGATGACCCGCTACGAGGACATTACCGGGCAGATGACGTTCGAAGATGCCCACACGAACTTCTTCGCGGCTGCGCAGCATGGGCTCAACGCCCAGCTGACCTGGGTCGGAGGGAAGCTCGAACCGGCGCGCGAGCTGATCTTGAAAACGCTCCTTCCTCTCGCCAGGGAGGGGCTGGGCGCCTCCCGCATCGACCGGAGCGACATCGACCGCTACCTCGGTGTCATCGAGGAGCGGGTCGAGGCCAACCGGACGGCGGCCCAGTGGCTGCTGGGCTCCTTTACCTCCCTTGGCCGGCACGGCCCGCTCGGCGAACGGCTGAGCGCCCTGACGGGCGCGATGGTCAGACGGCAGGAGGAGGGCACGCCGGTCCACCGGTGGGAGCCGGCGCGCCTGGCGGAGGGCGGCGGCTGGAAACAGAACTTCCTCTTCGTCGAACAGTACATGCACACCGACCTCATCACCGTCACTGAAGACGAGCCGGTCGACCTCGTGGCACAGATCATGGAGTGGAACCACGTCCGCTACATCCTCGTCGAAAACGACGCCAACGAGCTGGCCGGCATCGTTTCACAGCGCGCCCTGGCGCGCCTCGCCGGGAGCACGAGCGCCGCCGCGCTCGGCGTCCCGCTGCCGGTGGGCGAGGTCATGCGTCCCGATCCCGTCACGGTCTCCCCGGAAACCCCCACGCTCGATGCGATCGACATCATGCGCCGGCACCGGATCGGCTGCCTTCCCGTCGTCAAGGATGGCCATCTCGTCGGCCTCGTCACCCAGGATCAGTTCATGGAGATCGCCGGCCGCCTTCTCGAAGAGAAGCTCAGGCGCCCTTGATCCACGCTCCGCCGGTCGTGATCAGCGCGGTCGTTCACGATGGCCCCGCCAGGGTTCTCATCGCAGACGGGCGCCCGCCCCCGCACGTTTGAGGGGCCAGTGCCATCACGAGGATCCTTTTGCGGCAGATCCGGGCCATCCCCTACCCGGGCAGGCGGGACGCCTACCGAAAGATGGAGATGATGCGGAGTGATCCAACGCCCCCTCACCCCGAGGCAACCGTCTGCCGGGCCGCAGGCCGGGGCACGGCGCGCAGTCCCACCGCCCCGGCGAGGCGACGCTGAGGCGAAACCGAAGCACGCCGAGCCCGCACTATCCCCACCGTCCACGCCCCGACACCCCGAGCGAAATGTTCTGCGGGTTGCGCGGGGACGGTCCGCAACGAGGCGAGGGGCAATCCCGTCCGGGGCACGTC
>JAADFN010000157.1 GCA_013152895.1 Acidobacteriota bacterium
GGGATCGACCCTGAGCCGGCCGGCACGCTCGCGTGCAGGACGGATCAGGATCGAGACCGCGGGCCGGCCGTAGGCCGGGCCTCCCGGGCGCCTCTACGGTCTCTCGACGAACACGAATACCGGTCAATCGAGGATGTCGCGTATGTCACCGTTACCGCACGTCTTGCTGAGGCCGTACCCCCGCTCGACGTCAACTATTCCTGGGCGCTGGCGACAAGTATTTCTGGTCATCAAGGAGTGGGTGCTCATCGTCGTAGCCAGGCGGCCGCGAGTAACGTCGCAACGGTGGGCGTATCCGTGGTCGCAGCAGGAAGCGCGTGGGTTTAGAGTTGGTTTTTCTGGAACATGTCTCTGAGAGCGAGCAGGATCTTGGCGAAGTTGTGCTCTTTGAGAAACGCTTGCAGCTCATCCTTGGCCAGTCCGTCGTGTATCCGGCCATGAATCGCGTCGATGACATCGTAAAAGTCTGAGAGTGGTTGCAGTCCAAGAGGAGAGAAATTCTTCTCGTACCATGCATGCTCGCGGACTCTTGGCCATACGGACGGCGTCGCCGGAACCTCACGTTCCCACAGCCCTTCGGCGATGGTCGTGACTTCGCGATACAAAGACTCGAGAACGGCCTTGTCATCGCCGGCATCCATGGCGGCCACCACGGCATGCCTTCCGTTGACCGGTTTCTCCTCCGGTGCGGCGTGCTGCGCCGGGGTTTCAGTGGGCGGTTGAGGCCCGGAGTTGGCGTGCTTGACCGGCTCCTTCAGGGTCTTCGTTTTCGAAGACCCGACCGTTGTAGAAGGAGCAACCGGTGGTGCGACATCTCGTGATGAAGTTGTGACGGGAGGGCTTCCAACGGGATTGGCCGGGGCCGCGACCGTGGCGTTGGATGCCGCCGACTCTCCTTCGCTGTTTGTGCTCTTCGATGCGGATTCCATGACCTTGCGGAAACGAAGATGAAAGGTTCCCAGGAAGACGAGCTCGTTTTCACTGATGACCCGCGCAAGGGCGAGTTTCTGCCTCATCGTTTCCATCTCCATGAGGCGGGCATGGAGCAGCGGTGTGCTCGGTGCGATGGTCCGGAGCTCGGGCAGGAGCCTTGAATCGGCCTCGAGCACCTCGAGCAAATCCTCGAACGTGGCGAAATCGATGATCTGCTGGTATTCGCTCTCGTACCAGTCGATCGCCTGTTCGTGTTCTTTACGCTCGATCAGGCGATTCAAGACCTGTTGGAGGGGCTTTGCCCGGTACCACTCGTGACCGTAATACCTCTCGAGCTCGGCGTGGAGAGCGTTGCGAAGGTCAATCAAGATCTGCGCGAGGATCCGATAGCCATCAAGGTTTTGTTCAAGGTCTCCCATGACTTGCCGCCTCCTGCGCCACCAGCATCATGACTCGGTGCTGGTCGCTCGTAATACGAATCCACATCCCACGTGCAAGTTATTATAGACCGGAACAGGAGCAAAATCACGGGTCCTGGGTTTCCGTGTGCCCGGGCCGGGGTTTCTTGTCGGGCAGAGCGGAGGCGTCCGCGGGATTCGTCCGTGCGGCCCATTCCATCTGGCGGCAGATTCCGTGCAGGATGGCGACCTCGTTTTCAGTGACGCCTGCACGCCCCAGCATGCGGCGGATCTTTCGCAGCGTTCTCTGGGGATTCACGGGATCGAGAAAACCGATCGTCAGCAAGCTCTTTTCGAGGTGCGCCATTAGCCGCTCCACGGCCGATTGGGGCGCCGGAGGAGGGCCGGTGGGAGGGAGCGGTTCGAGCGCGATGGCCAGCGAACCGAGAAGAATGGCAATCGCCTGGGTCAGGTTGAGAACCGGGAATTCCGGCACGGTCGGAATCCGGACGACCATGTCGCACCGGTCCACATCCTCGCGCCGCATCCCGCGGGTCTCGTTCCCGAAGACGAGCGCCGTCTCGTGGAGGGGCCGGCTGGAGAGAGCGGCTGCCGCCTCGGACGGCGTGAGGACGGGGAGGTTCGTCCGTCCGCGGCCCGAGGCCGTTGCCACGAGCACCCTGTACTTCCCGGCTGCCGATGGAAAATCATCGTGGATCCGGGTTGCGACGTGGTGATGGGCGCCGCAGGCCCATCGGCAGACCTCCGGGTCGTCTGGATCAACGCCCGGACGGACGAGATCGAGCGTCGGGACGCCAAAATTGGCCACGACCCGCATGGCTGAGCCGAGGTTGATCGGAAAGGCCGGTTCGACAAGGATCACAGCGGCAAAAGGCATGGTGAAACTATACCCGGATTCTCCAAAGGGTATCCGGGTATACTCTCTGGAAGAAAGTGAAGGTGGTGGCGTAGAGAGAAGCAAGCGCAGGAGGACGACGTGATTATCCCCATCGGGCAAGAGGACACCTCGGTCAGGCGCCTTCCGTGGGTGACATTTACGATCATGATCCTGTGTGTGGCCGTTTTCCTGGTGACCATTCCCGTGAAGAAACGCATTGCGCTCAAGGCGGGCGGCGAGCTCAACCGCGCCTTCCACTACTACATGAGCCACCCGTATCTGGAGCCGCCCGCCCAGCTCGAACGGCTGCTTGGTTCCGGAGACGCACGCAAGGATGCGATTCTGCGCGAGGTTGTAAAAGAGCTTGGCGTCAAGCCGCCGCTCGATCCCAAGATTCGCAAGCGCCAGCAGCTCAAGCTGGATCAGTACGTCAAGACCGTTTTCGAGACGATCCACTCCATGCCGGAGTATCGCTACGGCCTCATCCCTGCCGACATCAAGCCGGCTGCGTTGATCACACACATGTTCATGCATGCCGGCTGGCTGCATCTGCTCGGCAACCTGTTTTTCCTGTATCTGACGGGGCCGTTCGTCGAAGATGAGCTTGGGCGGCTGATCTTCAGTGTCCTCTACCTCGGTGCCGGCGCCTTTGCGGGCCTGATGTTCGCCGTGCGGTATCCCCATTTTCAGGGCCCCTTGATCGGCGCTTCCGGGGCGATTGCGGCTGTGATGGGGGCGTTTCTGCTGCTTTTCTGGAAGCGGAAGATCCGTTTCTTCTACTGGATCGGCTTCATATTCCATGGGACCTTCTCGGCGCCCGCATGGCTCATGATCGGCCTGTGGTTCCTCCGTGAGCTTGTCTTTGCCCAGGCGATGGATACCCTCGGAACGACCGGAGGCGGGGGCGTGGCCCACTGGGCTCACATCTGGGGATTTGGCCTTGGCTTTGTGACGGCGGGTGCGTTGCGCCACTTCAAGATCTTGGAAAAGTACGTGAATCCAGCCATCAATTCCAAGATCACGCTGGTGGACAATACGGTGATCGACGATGCGATGGAGACCTTCCGGGCGGGAGACCCCGATGCCGCAATCGCCCGTCTCGAGCAGGCCATGCGCATGGAACCCGGCAACCTTGATCTCAAGCTTGCCACGTGGAACCTGTACGTCGAAACGGGGCGGGTGGAGCAGGGGTCTTCCGTTGCGATAGATCTCATTCACGTCAGCTTGAGGCAGGGGAATGACGAGATGGCGCTGATGACGTGGTCCGAGCTCAAGAAAGCTGGTGGGGACATGTTCCTCGATGCCGCCAGCCTCGTCCGGATCGCCGGGCTGCTCCGGGACGAAGGACGCCTGGACGAGGCCCGCGAAGCGGTGCACGATTTGATGTTGCTCCCGGGTGGGACATTGCCCGCCGGTATTGTGGTCCGTGCAGCCCGCATCGCCCACGATCTCAACGCACCGGATGCTGCGGCGCTGATCGGCCAGGCGCTTCGGCATCCAGACCTGACGCCGGAAGCGTTCACCGAGTTGCAAGCTCTCGCCGGGGATGTTGAGGAGGCCCAGGAGGAAGAACCGGCGCCGCAGACCGCCGCCGGGCCCGAGCCAACGGCGGAGAGCGGGCCCGTCGATATTATCGAGACGGCTCACACGTTGAAGATCATGCGGGCCGTTCCGGTCCGTTTTGAGCCATCTGGCCTCGTTGTTCACGCGGGGGGAGGCGAGCACCGCGTCGGACATGCGCAGGTCGAGGCGATGGCGGTGGCAGGCATCAAAGCGAAGCCGCGCCCCTACCTCCTGATCGATCTGCTCCTGGATGGACCGTGGAGCGACAAACCCGCGCTCCGCCTTGTGCGGTTGAACAGCCGGTCGTTCGACCCCAGGAAGGTCTTGCAGAGTGAAGAACAGGATCCGACGGAAGCGCTCAGGCTCATGCTCGACGAGCTTCTCCGCTCAACCGGCGCCGTCCCTCTTCCAGATCCAGAGGCTGCCCGCGGCCGGCCGTTCGCGATGTTTGATACTGAGCACGAGTACGAACGGGCTGTCCTCTCCGTGGAGTAGCGGCGAGCAGCCTCACGCGTCCGGCACCGAATCCTCGGAAAAGACCTCGGCAGAGAAGACCATGATGCGGGTCACGGGATCCTTCCAGCACCCCGGGCTCAGCCCCGCCTTGCGGCACGTGTAATCGAGGAAGGTCTCACGGTCCCAGCCGTACTCGGTCGCAACCTGCGGGAGCAGGAGACCGCGAAAGAGCCCGTGCTCGATCATGACGCCGTGGGTCCCGACCTTCACCTCGTCGGGGGACGACACTTCCTTGAGAGGGGTGAGCGCCGAGATCTCGATGTGGACGGAGGGGAGCTCGTCCGGGGAAAGAGGGTTGAAGCGGGGATCGTGGAACGCCGCATTGATCGTGTTGGAACGAACCGACTCCCAGAGCGGCTCGACGCCGGCGACATGCCCGATGCACCCCCGAAGCTGCCCGTCCTTCTTCAGGGTGACAAACGCCCCGCGAATCTCGGTCAAGGGCCCGTCTGGAGGCTCGATCTCGGGCAGAGGCTCATTCTTGAACCGGGCCTCCAGGGTTTTCCGCGCAAGGCTGAGAAGGCTGCGCTTTTCCTCGACCGTCAACGGTCTCTCCATCGTTCACCTCCACGTCTTGACGATGGGGCGTGGGAGCTTGCCTGTCAAGGCCACGCCGGGTCGCTCGAACCGGCGAGCTTCAAGAGACCGTTCGGATCGAGCAGGGTGATCTTTCTCCGGTCCATCGCGATGGCGCCGCTTTCTTCCAGCTTTCGGAGCGTCCGGGAAAGAACTTCGGGCGCGGTACCAAGAATGCCGGCCACGACATGCATGGGGATACTGAGGGTTATCTGTGTACCTGGCTGAACCGGGTTCTCTCCGGCGCGCCCAAGGAGAAAGAGTGCCAGACGTTCCTCGACTTTGCGGTGAGTCAACAGCTCCATCTTGGTTACGAGCGTACGGGTCCACAGCGATAACGCGCCGAGCAGCGCGGTGCTGAGCTCGGGAGTCGACGTGAGGAGCGCGAGGATGTTCTTGCGCGGCCAGAGCCAGAGCGAGGTTTCCGTGAGCGCGATCGCGGTGGCCGGGTACGTCGCTTCGCCGAAGAGTCCAACGGCAGCGAACGTCTCTCCATCCTCCACGAGATGCAGCACGAGCTCCTTCCCGTCGGGCGAAGCCCGCACCAGCTTGATCCGACCCGTGACCACGGCCCAGAGGCCCTCACACGGACGACCCTCCAGGAAGACCAGGTCGCCCTTGCTCGCACGGCGGAGGAACCCGGCTCGCACGACCGCCTGCCGGTGTGTTGCATCCAACCCGGTCAGGAAGGGCAACGTATCGAGCTCGGGTGGGTATTCTCCGATCGCCATCGGCCCCGATTATAGCCCGGCTCAAAGGCCCCCATGACTCATGAGGGTTCATGGTAACGGCGTCGATACCTATGCCAGAAGGGAGGGCAACCGCGTGGCGAGCAGCTCGTGGGCCTGGGTCACGGTGCGGCCGATCAGCTCGGCGACGGCCGGGATGTCGCTGATGAGGCCGACCGACTGTCCGACCGGAAGCAGCCCGGCTTCGAGCTCGCCCTCCGACAGGAGCCGGAGGCCGTTCTTGCCGCTGATCAGCGGGGCGAGCTGTTCGATGCCGGCCCCCTCGCGCTCCATCGAGGCGACCCGCTCGGCGAGGGTGTTTCGCCAGACCCGCTCCGTGTTCCTGAGCGAGCGAAGCAGCAGGATCGTCTCGGTCTCGTTCATCTCGACAAGTTTCTGCTTGACGGCCGGATGGATCGGGGACTCAGCGGTGGCCATGAACCGCGTGCCCATGTTGATGCCCTCGGCGCCGAGCGCCAGGGCGGCCGCCAGCCCGCGGCCATCTGCGAAGCCACCGGAGGCGATGACGGGGACCGTCAGCTGGGAGGCGGCGAGCGGCGTGAGGATCAGTGACGTCACATCGTCTTCGCCGGGATGACCCGCGCACTCGAACCCGTCGATGCTGATGATGTCGCACCCGATCGACTCGGCCTTCTTTGCATGGCGGATGGCCGTGCACTTGTGAATCACGAGCGCTCCGCCCGCCTTGATGCGATCGAGCCACGGTTCCGGGTTCTGGCCCGCTGTCTCGACCACCGGAATGCCCTCGCCGACGATCACGTCGATCAGCGATCCGTAGTCCTTCGGGATGAGGGTTGGAAGAAAGGTGAGGTTGACGCCAAACGGCCTGTCCGTCAATTGTCGTGTGCGGGCGATGGCCTTCTCGAGCCCTTTCGCATCTCCAAAGGTCAGCGCGGCCATGATCCCGAGGCCCCCGCCGTTCGAGACGGCCGCCACAAGCTCGGGCTGGGCGACCCACATCATCCCCCCCTGCACGATGGGGTGGTCGATCTTGAGCATGTCCGTTACTCGTGTGCGAATCAGTTGGGTCATCGCCCTCTCCTTCCACGTCGCCGGAGCACCGCCCGCCGCGTGGCGATTTCGGCCGGGTGTGACGGTCTCTCGTAGTCCCAGCGTCGAAACGGTGCGAACCCGGAACGCTCGTCAGAACGAGAATCATAACGGTACGGCGTTTCCCCGTCCAGGGAAAGCTGATGGGCCTCGCCTCATGGGTGTCATGAACAAGGAAGCGGGGAAAGGCGCTGATTCTTCGAAAGATCCGTCCCGCACGGCGATGTGCGGCCTTGCGCCTGAGACATTGCAACACGCTCGTGCTTCAGGATTCAACGGACATAACAGCCGTTGTATCAATGGATTGAGTGATCGTTATGGGATGGTTTGGGATCGTACTGTCGAAAGAAGCAACGGACAGAGAATAACGGGTGTGTTGCGATATTCGTAACGTACTGACAGAACGATATGTTATCGGCACACCGAACTCTGGCACATGCTATGCAACTGTCATGGGCGGAGGTTGAAGATGGATCGCAGGAACCACAACCGGAACGACATCACCGGAAGGAAGCCGGCGGTTCGGATCAACTTCGAGACGAGTTATCACCAGGTTGAAAGAACCTGGGGGAGGCAAAAATGGTAGCCATCCTCGTCATCCTGACAGTCGTAGCTTTCGTGGCGATCGACGCGCTGCGTGTCTGGCGCAAGGCCCGGAGCCTGCGCGCGGCGGGCACCGCTTTCCCGGTGCGGGCATTCGCCGGCGTGCGAGTGCCACGGGGGCTATTCCTCGGCAACGCGCACGGATGGGTGCGCCTGACGGACTCGGGCGAGCTCAAGGTCGGGCTCGACGAGTTCCTGACCCAGGCGCTGGGCGGAGCCGACCGGGTGGATCTTCCGGAGCCTGGAACACGGGTGAGGAAGGGTCAGAAGCTGGCGACGATCTGGCGTCTCGGTCACACGCTCGACGTCGTTGCGCCGGTCAGCGGCCGGATCGTTGCAACGAACGACACCGTCGAGTGCCGGCCCGACGTTCTCGAAGCCGATCCGTACGGATCCGGCTGGCTGGCACGAATCTGGCCCGCGGACCAGGCGGAGGAGCTCCACGGTCTGCGGATCGGTGAGCGTGCGGTGGACTGGCTGGCAGGCGAGATCCAGCGGTTTGCCGACTTCCTGTCCCGTCACACCTCGCCCGAGCTCGTCGGTGCAACCCTTCCCGACGGTGCCCACCCCGTCATCGGCGCCGCGCTCACCCTGGACGAGGACGCCTGGAAAGAGTTCGAAAGGGACTTCGCCGGAGTGACCGAGCGGTAACACCACCCCCCCCGGGTCGGGCAATCGCACAGGGGCGCCATGCGGCGCCCCTTCTTGATGGGCACGGGACCGGTGCGCGGGCCGAGGTGGGCACGCGAGCCGCACGATGGTCGAACGCTCCGAACACAACCTCGAGCTCGGCGCGTGCCCGTGGGCCCTGGTTGATCATGGCGTCGTCTCGCTGCACGTGATGACGCTCCCGGAGCCGGTCCCCGATTTCGCGTGGCGCAGGTTCGCCCGGAAGCTGGCACGTCACCTGTTCCAGGTCGCCGTTCCCACCCTTCACCAATTTCGCTGGCGCCTGACTTGTTTCGTACGATCTCGTAACCGCTATTCATTCTTGTAACAGTTTGTGGACTGAAGGGTGCTGGTTTTCCGGGGCAGAGTGTCGAGGGGTTGACGTATTGAGAAAAGTGTGATGAGCTATACGTATGATGATGGCGAGCGGTCGCTTAAAGATTTAGCCGGGGACTATTTATGGTTCGGCGGCTTGATGCGGGCCGCCGCAATGTGAATCAACGAAATACAAAGAAACAGATGCGATGCTGGGAACAGGTGCTTGGCGTTTTTTTATCGTGTCAGGCTTGGGATGTTTGCGAACGGTTGAGGAGTCGACATGACGTCTCGGACAGTTGGTCGAATATGGGGCTTCTTTTTTCTCATGGTCGCGTTGGCCGGGCCAGTCGTACTGGGCCAGGAATTGACGACCAATCAGCTGCTCATTCGTGGTGCAGCTCTTACGGTTTCGCCGGCGAGCCAGGAGATTGATCCGGGACGTCCGACCGTCGTCAAGACATCGCTCGGGCAACTGGCGCCGGGTGAGATCCCGGCGGGGATGCGGGTGGTCGGTACCCTGACCGGCCCCGGTCTCGATTCGCCCCTCAGTCTGAGCACGGCGCCCGGAGAGGATTTTCGAATCCCCGGTTTGAGCCGGGAGGGGACGTACGTTCTCGCCGGTATCCGCTTGGTCCAAGGGAACGAAATTCTCCAGCAGGCGGTGCCCGATTCGGTTGAGATTGTCGTTCATCGTCTCGTCATCACATCGGTGACGTCCCGCCCGTTGACTCCGGACGAGATCGCTGCCGCCGGTATTGTGATCAACGACGACAGCTACACGGTCTACCGGTACACGGTGGGGTTTGCGACGCAGTCGGGGACGGTCAACGTTCCATTTGATCTCGTTTCGGGACCCGACGGGACCTTCAAGCTTCCCGAACAGGATCCGTACAAGTTGCCTTCCCCGAGTTCAAAGCCCCCCGTGGCGCCTTCGCAGGTAACTCCTCTCGATTTCGGAGATATGCCGGATCTGCCAGAGTTTTCAGATAACCACGAGACGGCGCCGGCGCCCCTGTCAGTTCCCGGGTTTCTCGTCATCCCCGGCGATGTCGCGTTTCTTCACCAATTCTTCTCGGCGATTCTCGTCGTCCAGAACGGGGCCCTCGCGGATAGTGGAATCGAGCTGAGGAATCTCAGCGCTGTGCTCAGGCTCGACGACGACGGGCTTCGCCAGGCCACCACTGAGCCGCCGTCGGTCCCTGGCGAACCCGCGCCCGTCGTGGATCCAGGGCCGGACGGGAAGCTTGGAACCTCGGACGACCTGACGTTTATCGTCGCCCAGTCCTCCGGACAGGCGTCCTGGTCGATCGAGGGATTGAAGGAAGGGCAGCACAAGATCTCCGTGGACCTGACCGGCGAGCTCGACGGCTTGGCCAGCGGCAAGCCGGCGCCGGTTCACGCGACCGCCCCGGGGGTCGTCATTGTGCGGGACCCTCGTTTCGCGTTGACGTTCGTGCATCCGTGGACCGTGCGCGCCGGCGAAAGCTACACCTTTACGGTTGTGATTACAAATACCTCGACGACACCCGTTTACGATCTCTCGTTGAAGCTGCCCCAGAGCGAGCTGTCCGGTGTGCAGCTTGCCGGAGATGCCGAGCAGACCGTATCCGAGCTGGCCCCTGGCGATTCGGCGTCCGTCAGCTGGGACTTGCTCTCGCTGAAAACCGGGCGCGTGATCGCTTCCGCCTTCAATACATCGGCACCGATGACGGCTTCATTTAAGTTTCACGTTGGCATTGGCGAGCTGGGCATTCCGCTGTCGCCAGACTCGCTGGTGTTGCCTCCGGATGTCTCCCAGCTTCCCGCGGAGGTGACACGGCCGGCGATCGAGCTCCTTGGCTTGGCGCATTCCCTGGCCAATGCTCCTCCGGGAACCGGTCTCGATCTTCCGCCAGTCAATGAGGGAATCGTGATGCGCCGGGGGCGGGAACTTGCCGCGGTGGCGCGACGAGCGTCTTTCGGTGAGGATCAGGATCGCTGTTTGGTCGATCTTGGCCTGGCCTGGCAAGGCGCGGCGACGTGGGACGGCGGGTTCGACGCGTTGCGCCGCAAGTCGCGACGGGGTCACGAGATGGAGGGGCAGCTTGCGGCCGCTCTGGGCAGGCGGATGGACGCCCTGGGCGCCAATGCTGCGCTCGCCGAGCTCGAGGAGCTGGCAATTACCGGACGGCCACTTCTCATTGTCACCGCCGAAGGCGCCGGTTTCGGACGCAACGCGCGCCTGGTGATCTCTGGTGGCACATCGAAGCTTGGCGCTGCTGGCCAGGCGGCGGATACCGGGTTCTTCTCCCGGGCGTTGCCTGGCGCCTCTGTTCTCGACGTCGATGCCTCGTCCGCCGGTTGGAGCGGGGAGATCGGCATCGTGGCAGTGCCACTCAATGACGATGGAACGTGGGCTGAAGGCAGCTACCAGATCCAGCTGCACGGAATTGCGGCCGGAAGTGTCTCGCTTTCCGCGGTGATCGTCATGCCCGACGGCTCGACGCGGCGGGTGACACCGGCCTCCATCGACACGGCCGCTGGAAGCCTCGCGTACGTCTCGGTGGATCCGGCGAGCGATAGCGTCGACGTGCATATCGACAGCAACGGGGATCATGTCGAAGATACCGTCGAGAATGTGCCCGTCACGATTCAGGATGCACCCGCGCCGCGCCTCCTGCTGGCGCGTTTTGATTCGACGCTGCAAAAGCCTGACGGCGGACCGTACAGGCAGGTTCTCCTGCTGTTTTCTCAGCGGCTCGACGAGCAGGCGTTGAAGAACATAGATGCGACCCAATGGGTCGTCAATTCGCATCTCGAGCTGCCGGCCGATGGTGGTACGCTCGTCGTTGACCGGCCGCGCACCGGCGCAGCCCTGGTCGAGCAGATCGATCCCCATTTCCTGGTGTTTGTGGCCTCAGCGCCGTTGAATCCTCACGCCGATCTCAACCTGTCGAGCGGGAGCGCTCCGGCGCCGTTCATCGGTGGGGGAACGCTGAACCTGACGGACCAGCCGATCACGACTGGAAGCGGACTGGCGTCCGGGGCGGTTCGCGGGGTGGTCGTTGGTGGGGATGGCACCGTCGTTCCCGGCGCCTTGGTCGAACTCTACGAGTTCGTCAGAATTGGCGGTGACGGAATCGCAGGCGAGAGTTGGGTGCTTACCCGTTCCGACAGCGTCTCGGCGGATACGAGCGGGCGTTTCATCTTCGATGCCGTGCGTTTTCGGGGCGGCGAGGTTCCAGCCAAGGATGCCGCGTTCCTCATTCGGGCCAGGGATCCATCCTCTTCCCACGAGGCGCGGTTGATGGCGCGTCTTTCCGGCGACGGGATCGTGCGGGATCTTACAGTTGCGATGGTTGGCCGGGGCGACGTGGTTGGAACGCTCTCGAGGGAAGACGGACAGGAGCTCGCCGATCCCGTCATCGTGGCTCGATCGGTCGCAAATCCCGAGGAGTATGCCGTTGGAACGATCGACGCGACCGGCGCCTACGTTCTTGCCGGCCTCCCCGTTGGGGCCGTGCAGATCGCCGCGCACGACGGGGACGCGTTTCGTTATGCAACGGCCTACATCCCTGCGCCGGGACAGCAGGCGCACGTTGATATCGTGCTGCCGTCCGGTCCGCCGCAGCCGACCGGCGACGTGCATGGCGTTGTCGTGTCCGGGGACACCGGAGAGCCTGTGGCCGGCATTCAAGTCTACCTGGCGCCCGAAGGCGCCTCGGGCGCCGTGGCCGTTGCAACGACGGGGACGGACGGCGCCTTCTCGATGAGCCACGTGCCTTCGGGCTCGACCTGGTTCAAGGCGTACGATCCCGACCGGCGCCTGTACATCGGCCAGAAGTGGATGGATCTCCTTGCGGACACGACGAACGAGGTGCAGATCGTCACCACCACGGTCTCGACCGGCTCGGTCCAGGGAACCGTGTATCGCAATGTCAGCGGCCAAAGGACGCCGGTCGCCGGAGTCTATGTCGTGGCCCAGGGGGCTGGCACCTATGCAATCACCGATGCTTCGGGCGCGTACCGTCTCGATGAGCTGCCCGTGGGTACGGTGAGACTGTCAGCCACAGATCCTGCCAGCGGCGAGGGTGCTTTCCAGCAGGTCTCCCTGACGGCGCAGGGCCAGGTATTGACCGTCGACTTCGATCTTGGCCAGGCTTCGGGCTCGATCCAGGGGATGGTCGTGGATGCACACGGAAATCCGGTAAGTGGCGTTCGTGTGGCCGCGGATAAGTTCGGTGGGAAGGAAACCAGGACGGCCAACGATGGGACCTTTTCCCTGGATGGTCTGCAACCGGGAGGGCACGAGGTTCTGGCGGAAATCGGCGATGGCGCACGCCTGGGACGCGCGAACGCGTCGATTCTTTACAACGGTGATGTGGCCGAGACGACGGTGATCCTCGGTGGCACGGCCAACGTCGACGTGATAACCGTTGCAGACACGACGGGCGGGGGTACGGCAGACGTTCTTTCTCAAATTGGGTACCGGAAACCCGGGATCGTTCCAAGCACCGGGGGGATTGGGCTGATTCCCGAGGGGGGATGGCTCCGGTGCGTTCAGGGTGATGATGGAGCCGACTGCTCCATCGACGATCAGGGGCATGCCCATATTCACAATCTTCCCGTCGGTGTGGGCGGCGTCGTCATTCAGGCTGTCAATGCCTTTTACGGAACGCAGACAGCTTCCGAGGAGCTCGATCTTTCGGACGAAGGCACGACGAAGACGTTGACGATCAACTTCTCGGCTCCGGGAACGATTGCAGGGACAATCTACGCTGATGAAGAGAACGGTCCAGTTCCGGTGGAGGGCGCGACCGTTCAATTGTGGATGACGAATGGGCAGGGCGGTTTGAGCGCCGGACAGACGGTGGTCACAGAGGCTGATGGTACCTACCGTTTCGATCTCGTGCGGCCCGGCGCCTTCCGGATTGATGTCTATGACCCCACTTCCGGGAGGGTCGCGTGGCTGAACGGATCGATCGCCTCAGCGCAGGTTGTCGAAGGCCTCGATATTCACCTCCAGGGCCTCGGCGGCGTGACTGGCCAGGTGTCGGTATGCGTGCCAACGCATGCGCCGTCCCAGCCCGGTGACATGGTGCATCTAACGTTGAGGAAACCGTACGCGCCCGATCCACTGATCGATGGTGCTCCGCAACCGGTGGCGCTTGCAACCCGGGAGCTTGACGTCGACATCTCGTCCGGCTCCGGACAGCTTACGTTTACCAACCTGACGGCCGGGACGTGGGGCCTCTACGCCACGTCGCCGCTTCACGGCTCTGCGTTCGTCAGCTTTACCGTGCCATCCGATGGCTCGACCTTCACGCTGCCGGATCCACTGTGCCTGCACCCGACCGGCTCGATTTCGGGCCGGGTGATCTGGCCGGGTAACGGGGAAGGCGTTTCGGGCGCCCAGGTTCAACTCTTCCGCGATGGCTCCCCCCCGGCGCTGATAACGATGGACACGACGGATGCTGATGGATCGTTCAGCTTCGACACGTTACCGGTTGGAAGCAGCTACTTTGTCGCGGCGTACGACGCTGCAAGCAACCGTGGCGGGCAATCGGAGCACATGCCGCTTTGCGATGCGTCCGATCCTGGTTTTGGCTCGACATGTGCTCAGAGCTACCAGGTCGAGGTGGGTCTACAGCCGCTCGGAACGGTCGATGGAACGGTTCAGACCGCGGGGGGCGACACCGTCGCGAACGCCTTTGTCCGCCTGCGCGCCCAGGTCGTGAAAAACCAGGGGGGGACGATCATTTCTTCTTCCGAGGAACAGTGGGCCTATACGGACGCATCCGGCGCGTACAGCTTCAGCGGCGTGCCGGCCGGGCCGGTGAGTGTCGAGGGTTTCGACCCGGATTCCCCGCTCTTCGCCGAAGCTGACGCGACCGTGGACCCGGTCACGAATCCGGAGACGACACTGGACCTCACCTTGCCTCCGACGGCTGATCTCACCGTGCGCGTGCTCGATCCCGACGGGCAACCCGTCGCGACGGGCGATCCTGTCATCGCGTTTAGGGAAAACAGCGATCATTTCCGTGAGCCGCGTGGCGGTGGTGGCGACCTGACGCACCTGGTTCAAGGATCGCCGACAACTTTCGACGGGGTGGCAGGCGGGCAGGTCACGCTCGGCGCCTGCCTCGGCGAGTGCAGCGGGTCAACGATCAACGACGTACTGGGCCACCATTTCGTGAACGATCTTGGCGCCCATGCCGAGGTGACGGTTCCTGACCCGCCTCAGGCCCGGGTCGTCGACCTGCAGCTCGTTGGTCGCGCCGCGATGAAGGTGACCGTTGTCAATGGGAATGGCGACCCGGCCGAGGGCGCTGAAGTCACGATCTCGGGCGGAGGTTTTTACGGTGGCGTGCATGTCGTTTCCCAGACCGGCACTGATGGGATTGCCGGCCCGTTCAACGGCATCGGCGTCGGTAGCTACACGATTGCCGCGACGCTGACCGATTCTTCCGGAAACACGATCCGCGGAGTTGCGCAGGCCGAGATTACACAGGCTGACCACGGCCAGACAGTGCCGGTCACGGTGAGCCTGGAGAACGCGGGAGCGGTCGTCGGCTCCGTGCTCGACGCCGCCGGTGCCGCAGCGCCGGGAGCGCTGGTCAGCATGAGCTTCAAGGAAAGCGGCCAGACTCGGCTGTTTCAAGCCGTGACTGATTCTTCGGGAGGTTTTTCCTTCGCGGCGCTCCCCTCCGGCTATTCGTATGAGCTCGAGATCCATGAGGGTAACAGCGGCCGCGGTATCTACCGCGCCCACGGTATCGAGGTCGGCAGCGGCACCACGGACCTCGGGACGCTGCAGCTCGATAACGTCAATCCATCCGTGGTCTCGATTTCTCCGGCCAACGGCGTTCAGGGTGCGGCGTCGGATGCTCCAATCGTGATTGATTTCTCGGAGCTGATGCGCCACGCTTCTTTGACCGATCAGACGATCGCTCTTCGTCGCGGAGGCCAGCACGTTTCCGTGAGCTTCACGATCGAAGACCTTCCGGATCCAGATGGCTCCGGCCCCCGTGGACCGTTTACACGCATCACGCTTGATCACCCAACTCTCGACAGCGACACCCTGTATCTCGTCGATGCTCTGCGTGGCGTGGAAGATCTCGGCGGCCGAACGTTGACGCTTGATTTCCACTCGACCTTCCAGACCGCCGATACCGTTGCGCCCTGGGTGGCGAAAGTGAGCCCCGCGGACGATCCGGGTGGCGTGGCACCCGTTGGCCCCGACGTCGAGCCCGTGGTCACATTCTCGGAGATCATCGACCCGGCCTCGGTCGATGCGACGACGATTCGCCTGGTTGACGCTGATGGCAGCGACGTCAGCGTTCAGCGTGTCATCGAGGATGACGGCTTCGCCGTTCGCCTGCGGCCCGATTCCGGCCTTGCTCTCGACACGTTCTACACGATCGATATAAACGGCGTGAGCGACAGGTCGGGCAACGTCATGACGACGGCGTTTGGCTCAACGTTCCGGGTCCGCGACACCGAGCCGCCGGTCGTGACCTTGCGTGCTCCGGGCGGTGTGACCGTCGACGGCGACACGTGGTCGGCGGTCGAAGGTTCACCCGTCACGTTGCGTGCGCTCGTAACCTCCAACGATGCCCTCGCTTCCATTGTTTTCGCGGCCGATGGAGCTCCACTCCCCGGGAATCCGACGCTCGATCAGGCCACAGGGGAGTATCGCCTGGGTTGGGTGGTTCCCCAGGGCGTGACCCAGGTGACCCTGAGCGTCCAGGCATCAGACGTGTCTGGGAACGTCTCGCCGGTGTCGCAGCACGCGCTTGTCGTCACGAACGACGCCCCGCCGAGCGGTACGCTGAGCGTGCAGCCGGCGTCGCAGATCTTGCCAAATCATGTGCTTACCGTGACCGTCGACGGCCAGGATGATCGCGGGCTGGCGGCGGCGCATCTGACACTCTCGGGGGCCATCTCCGGAACCCGGGATCTTGGCTTCCCGCAGGGGACGACGGGAGAGGTGACAACAACGTTCCGGATCCCCGCGGATGCTGCCGCGGGCGCCCAAGTGATCGTCAGCGGGACCGTCGAGGATACGCTGGGACAGACGACGCCCCTGACACCCGCCACGGTTACCGTGCTTGCCGACTCCGAACCGCCGGTAGTGAGCACCGTGAGCCCGCAGGATGGAGCGAGCGTAACGTCGGGGGATAGCCTGGCGTTCACGTTCGATCTGACCGACAATGTTCTTGGGAGCGCTGTCTCGTTGACCGTCGACGGCCAGGATGAGCCCGTTCAATTAACCAACGTTGTCAATCCCGGCGAGAGCTGGAGCGCCGAAGCCACCGCCCAGTGGGAGGCGCCTGCGGTCACCACGCCGACCACCGTCGCGTACAACCTGACGGTGACCGACCCGGCCGGGAATACCAGCTCTGCAACCGGGACGTTCACCGTCGAGCCGCTCGTCAACCCGGATGCGCCGGTCGTGGCGATCAGTTGCCCCGCCGATGGCGACCCGTGTCTGCCCGGTGTCACCCAGACCATCAGCTTCTCGTTGACCGACGATGACAAGGTCCAGAGCTACGACGTTCTCGTAAA
>JAADFN010000158.1 GCA_013152895.1 Acidobacteriota bacterium
CAACGCCGGGCGAGAGGGCGATCCTCGCGATCCCCTCCCCTCAAAGAGACAGACCCGCCGCCCCAACGAAGCGACAAGCCCGGGGCGGGGCATCAGCCCCGGCGGCATGAGCTTCGAGCCGGACCCGCGCTCGCGCGAGGGCCGGATCGATGCGAATGACGCGGGCCGGCCGTAGGCCGGGCCTCCCGGGCGTCTCCTCGGTTTCGCGACGAACACGAATGACGGTCAATCGAGAACCTCGTGTATGTCACTGTCACCGTACGTCTTGGTGAGGCAGCACGCCCTTTGTTCGTCCGCAGACGTGGTGCTGCTCCAGGGGCATGACGGTGCTCAGGATGACAGGGAGAAAGGGCCGTGCGCCTCCTCTCCCAGTGTCAGGCATCGGGAAGTTATGGAAACGGCGCTTCTGGCCGCGGTCCATGGCTTCTTGTCGTCGGATGGCGTGACGAACGAACGAGGGGCGGTGATGGCTTCGTGTCGGGGCGTGAGCGGTGGGGAGCCTGCGGTGCGTTTGGATGTCTGCCCTATTCGGATGAACGGGGAGTGACGCGGACGGATTTCGGGCGGCCATCCTCCTGATCAAGCACCTCGAATCGCAGGCCGTCCCAGGTGACGGTGGTCTGGTCCTCCGACTCGCGGAGCGCGGCGACGAGACCGCCCACGGAGTCGGCATCTTCGAGATGTTGGAGGCTCCGCCTGAGGAGCGGTTCGAGCCTGCGCAGGGAGAGGTGTCCGGGGACAACCCATCCGCCCTCGACGGCGGTGACCCCGTCGGAGCGGTTGGTGTCGAACTCGTCCTCGATTTCCCCGACGACCATCTCGAGGGCATCTTCGAGCGTGATGACGCCTGCGAAGCCGCCGAATTCGTCGAGGACGATGGCCATGTGCTGCCTGGTTCGACGGAAATCCTGGAGAAGCTTCGGGAGGCTCTTGGTTTCGGGTACGAAGATCGGGGTTCTGACGAGGGGAGTCCAGTCGTCCCCGGGATCGAGACCGAGAAGCGCCTTGGCGTGGAGAACGCCGACGATGGCGTCCGGGCTGCCGTTGACCACCGGGAAGCGGCTGTGTCCGGAGGCCTTGATCGTCCGGCGAACCTCGTCAAGCGGCCACGCGCGATCGACGGTGCGCACGAGCGGACGCGGGACCATGATCTCCCGCGCCACGGTGGTGTTGAAGCGCAGGAGCGATTCGATCATGTTCCTGGTGTCGCCCGGAAGCTGGGCGTGGTGGTGGGCCAGGCGCAGCATGAAGAGGAGATCCTGCTCGGTGACCGGCGCGTTCGGACGCGTTGTCCGTGTGAGGACGTTTGCGAGGAGGCCGAAGAGGAGCGTGACGGGGGTCATCGCGAGGTCGAAGAGGTAGAGGGGGCCGGCCACGGCCCGGGAGACGCTCTCCGAGTGGACCTGGGCCACCGATTTTGGCGTGATCTCGCCGAAGACGAGGATGACGAGTGTCATGATGCCGACCACGGATGCCAGCCCGGAGCTGGCCGTGAGCCGGTAGGAGATCCGGGTCGCGAGCGCGGAGGCGAGCACGTTGACGAGGTTGTTCCCGGTCAGGATCGTGATCAGAAGCCGCCTCGGCTCGTGCGCCCAGCGCTCCAGGCCTTTGCGGGTGAGGCGGCCGCTGCGCTCGCGGAGCGCTTCCAGGCGCGTCAGGGGGAGCGACGTCAACGCCGTCTCCGAGCCGGAGAAGAACGCCGACGCGATCAGGCAGGCCACGATGGCCAGGGTGTCAGTCGGCATGCGCCCCGGCCCCGCGGCCGCTTGTCCGGCCGGATGGTGGCGATACCTGGGGAGATGGCCGTCCGTGGCCGCGGTTGGCGCGCGCGGGGCACGGCCGCGGCCAGCTGCAGAAAGGGTCGTGCGAGGGATCGTCCATTGCCGGGATTTTACCATGTAGGCGCATCCATCCGTGGTATCATTTCCATGTCTCACGGCGAGAAACGATGCAGTTTCGGGGAGAAAACGAAGGAGGGTGACATCATGACAGAGGGTACGCCACAGGTTCCACCAACACCGGGGCAGGCTCCACCGGCCCCGCCGCAGGCACCCCAGGCCCCACCGCAGCAGCCGCAGAAGAAGGGGCTCAGCCCGCTGGCGTGGGTGGGCATCGGGTGTGGGGTCCTGATACTCGTCATCGTGGTTGTGCTGGTTGCTGGCGGGTTGTTCTTCGTCCACAAGGTTAAGCAGGCCGGGATCAGCCCGGAGCTATGGGCGAAGAACCCGGCCCTGGCCGCCTCGAAGATGATCACCGTCGTGAACCCGGACTTGAAGGTGGTGAAGGTGGACGAGGACAAGGGCCTGATCACGATCAGGGACACCAAGAGCGGCAAGATCGTGACGCTCAACCTGAAAGACGTCGAGAAGGGGCATATCGATATCCGCGCCATCAAGAACGGGAAGACCAAGACGGTCACCATCACGGCCGGGGGCGAGGGGAAGTCTGGCTCTGTCAAGATCACGAACGAGGAAGGGAAGACCATCGCGGAGGCGGGCGGCGGTTCGGCTGCCATGCCATCCTGGCTGGCCGCGTACCCCGGGGCGGCACCGGCAGGCCATTTCAGCTCGAGGTCTGACGCGGGCGTGACCGGGAGCTTCATCTGGAAAACGGCGGCGCCGGTCGACCAGGTGATCAGCTTCTACCGCGCACATTTCATGATCAAGGGATTCAAGGTCACGGGGGCGAGCAACTCGACCTCGGGCAAGACGGCGCTTGCCACGTTGTCAGTCAGCGACAAGAAGGAGAAGCGGACGGCCCAGGTCAGTGCCGTTTCTGATGGTGGCACGACGACGATCACGGTGACGTTTGAAGAGCCGGCCGCGAAGTAGGCGGGTACGGTCCTGAAGATGCGTCGCGTCGAGCGGCTGCGGCAGGCTGTTGCGGGCGTCATCCTGGGCAAGGCGGAGATCATCGATATGGTGATCTCCGCCCTCCTCGCCCAGGGCCATGTGCTCCTGGAAGACATCCCCGGGGTGGGGAAGACGACGCTGGCGCGCGCCCTGGCCCGGTCGCTGGAGCTGGAGTTCCAGAGGATCCAGTTCACGTCGGACACGTTGCCGTCCGACATCATCGGCATCTCCGTCTTCCGGCAGGCGGCCGGCGATTTCGAGTTCATTCCGGGGCCGCTGTTCGCCAACATCGTCCTGGCCGACGAGATCAACCGCGCCGCGCCCCGGACCCAGTCGGCCCTGCTGGAGGCGATGAGCGAGCGCACCGTGACGGTGGAACGAACCCGGTACCGGCTCGAAGAGCCGTTCCTCGTCGTGGCGACTCAGAATCCTGTCGAGGCGGCGGGGACCTTTCCGCTGCCGGAGTCGGAGCTGGACCGCTTTCTCATGCGGATCTCGATGGGGTACCCCGAACGCCGCGAGGAGATCGCCCTGATCCGTTCCGGCGGGGCGGAGCCACGGGTCGATGCGCTGGAGCCGGTGCTGACCGGGGGAGATGTTCTTGAGCTGCAGCGGCAGGCGCGGGAGGTGCACGTCGCCGATGTGCTCGAGGAATACCTGTACGGGGTCGTCGCCCGGACACGGCGTCAGCGCGAGACGGCGCTGGGGGTTTCCACCAGGGGAGCGATCGCCTGGCACCGGGCGGCCCAGGCCCTGGCGCTCGTCCGGGGCCGCGCATTCGTCACCCCGGACGATCTCCAGGACACGGCCGAACCGGTGCTAGCGCACCGGGTCGTGCTTGCCGACCCGGCGCTCGCAGCCGGGTGGGAGCGGAGCCGCCGGGAGCGTGCCTTCATCCGGTCGATCCTCGATGAGATGCCGGTTCCCAGGTGACGCCATCGCCCGCGTGAGAGCGGGGGAAGGCGGCCGCCGGCCGGCGTGTTTCCCCAAGCGATGAGCGTGACGCGGCCTTTCCCGGGTTTCAAGCTGCGCCTGACGCGGTTTGGGGCGATTTTCCTCGCCGGCATGCTGGTGGGTGGGCTGGCTGCGGCCAACACGGGGAACAATGCGCTCGTCATGATGCTCGGAATCGCCATGGGCAGCTTCGTCGTCTCGGGAACGTGGTCGCGCCAGGTGCTGGGCCGGGTCGAGGTTTGCCTCGAGCTTCCGAGGCGTCTGCACGCCGGGACGCCGGCGCCGGTCGAGGTCATCATCACGAATCGTTCGCGGCTCTTTCCCGCCTACGGTCTCGTGATCCGGGACGAGGATGGCGCGGAGATCCTCGTGGAGCCGCTCGTTGGAACGCGCAGCGTCATCCATCGTACGGCCCGGATCGTTCCCCCACGGCGCGGTTGGGAGACGTTTGGTCCCTGGCGGCTGGAGGTCGTGCTGCCGCTGGGGTTCTTCGTCAAGTCGAAGCTCGTGGGAACGGCGTCGCGCAGGCTCGTCTACCCGAGGCTGGCGCGGCCGGGATCCGTGGCGCTTGCGAACGCCGTGACGGGTCCCCGATGGTCCGGCAGCGGGCGCCGGGGACGTGACGGCGAGCTTCGGGAGCTCCGGGACTTCCGGGAGGGGGATGAACGCAGGCAGATCCACTGGAAACAGTCGGCGAGGCAGCAGCGGCTCATCGTGGTCGACCGGGACGCGCCGAGCGGCGAGCCGCTCTTCGTTGTCGTCGATCCGCGCGCCGCGGGCAGCGACGGGACGGTCATCAGGGAACGTTTCGAGTCCGTCCTGAGCGCCGCCGCAACGGTGGTCGTCGAACGGTTGCGCCGCGGGTTGCCGGTCGGCGTTGTCGTCGGGCGCATCGTCATCCAGCCGTCCGGCCGTCTCACGGATGTGGAGAGGCTCCTGCGCCCCCTGGCCGAGGCCCGGATGCAACCGCCGTCCGCGCCCCCTCCCGCCATGCCGCCCGGTCTTGCGACGCTTCGGCTGGGCATCGGGGAGGCCGCGGCGTGAGCACGGACACGACGCTGCGCCGCCTGGCGGGTTTTTCGCTCCTCTGGGCGATCGTTCCGGCGCCGTTTCTCGGGATCATCCTGCCGCCGTTCTGGGTGATCGCGGCCGCCGCGGGGGTGTTCGCGCTCTGGTCGCCGAAACCGCTCGTGCTTTCGGTCCGGGAGAAGAACCTCCTCGCGATCGTGGCTCTGGTCGTGGTCCTGGCGACGGGCGGGTGGAGGATTGGGCCGTTGCGCCCGCTGGGTCACCTGCTGCTGCTCCTGGCGGCCGCGGAGGTGGCGACGCTGGACGGCCGGCGGAGCTTCCGGCCGGCCATGGTCGCAGCGGGGCTGTTCTGGGCGCTCGCGGTGGCGGCCTCGATCCACGTGATGCTCGTGGTCTACCTGGTGCTCTCGGTGGGCGTCCTGTGGTGGGTCGGGATGCGTTCGTTCCTCCTTCTCCAAGGCGTGGCGCCCGAGGAGGCGAAGCCGCGGCTCGGACACATCGTTCCCACCGTGATCGCCGTGACGATCCTGGCGGTCCCGGTCTTTTTCCTGGTGCCGAGGCTCCGGTCGCCCTGGTTGAGCGCCGGCACGGCTCGCCAGAGCATCACCGGGTTCTCCGCGGCGGTGCGGCTCTCCGGCCTCGGCGAGATCCAGACGTCGAGGCGGCTCGCGATGATCGTCACCGCGCCGCCTGGATCACGGATCGATCCGGCGTTGGCGCGGTTTCGCGCGACGGCGTACGACCTGCTCAAGACGGGACTCTGGCTCCCGCGGCGGTCGCACCTCGGTCCCTGGACGCGGGCCGGGACCAGGCTGTGGCTCGTGGCCACGCCCACGGCGCTCGATGCGGCCACGAAGCTGGATTTCGAGCTGCTCCGCCCGGAGGGATACCTGTTTCTTCCCCCGGGGTCCGTGGCGGTCGAGGCGCCGGTTCGCCTGCGGCTGGATCCCGCGGGCGGCGTGCTGACGCCGGACGGGGCGCGCGGACCGCTCGTGTACCACGTGTGGGTCAGGCGCGGAGCCAGAAGGACGTTGGGGGCGCCCGGCCGGAAAGATCTCCTGGTTCCGTGGAGGCGCACCGCGTTCGTCCGCCTTGCGCTCGATATCACGAAGGGTGCGGCTTCGACGGTGGAGAAGGCCCGTGCCGTGGTCCATTTCCTCCAGACCCGTTACCGGTACACGCTGAACCTTCCGCGCCGGTACTCGCCGGATCCGGTGGGAGATTTCCTCTTCAAGTACCGGCGGGGACACTGCGAGCTGTTTGCCGGATCGATGGTGATCCTGTTGCGGTCGATCGGCGTGAAAGCGCGCATGGTCGGAGGGTACAGCGGCGGGGACCTGGCCGGCGGTGGCCGGGTTCTCGAGGTCCGCGACCAGAACGCCCATACGTGGGTCGAGGTGTGGGTCCCGCACGCGGGATGGATGTCCTTCGATCCAACGCCGCCGGCGGATGTCCCGGCCGTCCGGTCGATAAGCGGGCTCGCGGCCGTGCGATGGGTGGCCGACCGGGTCGAGCTCTTCTGGGACCGCAACGTTCTCACCTTCGATATCAGGGACCAGGTGCGGGCGCTGCGGGAGGTGCTCGGGCTCGCATCGAGGATCGAACGATCCGGCGTCGCCGGCATGATGCTCGTTCTCCTTGCTCTGGCCGGGCTGGGAGGATGGCTCGCTGCGAGGCGGCGAAACCGGGGCGTGGGACGGACCGGCGGCATCGTTCGAGGGCCGGCCGCGCGAGCGTTGCGCGGCCTGGAGCCCAGGATCCGGCGTCACGGTCTTGCTGCGCCCCCGGGCGCGACGCTGAGGGCCATCGGAAGACGTGCGGTTACCTGCTGGCCGGATGCCGCGGCCGCGATCGAACGGCTCGTTACTCTTGCGGAGGATGAGCTTTACGGGAGCGGAGCATGGCGCGAAGACCGGGCAAGGGTGGTACGGCGCCTTCGCCGAGAGATTCGAACGACGGGAAGAGGAGGCGCGCCAGCCAGGGTCCGACCGGAATGAGAAGCACCCCGACCAGGACGTCGGTGACGTAGTGGTACGCGAGGAGCATCGTGGCCGCGACCAGGAACGCGGAGCACGGGATGTAGAACCACAGCCAGGCCGGCCTGTACCGCTGCACGAAGTAGAGCGTCAAAAGGGTGACCATGGTGTGGCCCGAAGGGAAGGCGTCGACTTTCGTGTTCTCCAGGATGTCCAGAATATGGCGGATCGGCCCACCGACGAGGCCGGCGGGGAGGGTTTGGTAGTACGCCGCCGCAACCGTCGCCCGGGGGCCAAGGGAGGGGAAGAGGAGATACCCCACGTACGATACGAGGAACGTGGAAAAAATGGCCGTGATGACCCACTGCCGCTCCGGGTGCCGGTGCGCGGCCATCCAGACGTAGAGGGCAAATGGAAGGAAGTAGAAACTCGCATACGCCAGGGTCAGGACGTCCGTGACGGGCCACGGGAGATGGGTCGACCAGAGTGCGGCGAAGAGGCGATCTCCGAGAATGGCGTGATCGGACGCGATCATCAGGTGATCGTACGTGACGGGCTGTAATGACGTGATGACAGGTCCGAGGCTCTGGAAGATATTGAGCAGAAGGGCGAACGGCAGGATCTCCCGGATCCAGCGCGCCGTTTCGTGCGATGTCGAGTCGAGCCACCGGACCGCGAGCAACAGGACGGCGATCCCTGCAACCAGGCTGGGGATGACGGCGTTCGCCCGCCCGCCGGCGACAATCGCCATCGCCGTCAGGACGAAGGAGGCGCCGAGGAGGAGTCTCTCCACGGGGGCGAAGTGCCACTTGCTCCCCGGGGCAAAGCTCTTTAAGATGGGGTGAGAACGTTTGATGCGCACCGTACTCGCCGTCGTGATGACCTTTCTTGCCGGGCTCGTGGCCTTCCCAGCGGGTGCAGGCGAAATTGTCTGCCTGCACCTGGATGATACCATCCAACCGGCCTCCCGGCGATTCATCGAGCGGGGGCTCAAGATGGCGGCCTCCGATGGCGCCAAGCTGGCCGTCATCCAGATCAACACCCCTGGCGGGCTGCTCTCCTCCACGCGGCGTATCACCTCTGACATCACCTCGTCGCCGGTGCCCGTCGCGGTATACGTGGCGCCGGCGGGAGCCCGGGCAGCATCCGCTGGTTTCTTCATCCTGATGTCCGGAGATATCGCTGCCATGGCGCCTGGCACCAACACGGGCGCCTCGCACCCGGTCGGGAGCCAGGGGCAGAACATCGCGGGCGACGAGCGGAAGAAGGCGACGAACGATGCGGCGGCCATGATGCGTGCGCTGACGAGCCGCCGTGGACGGAACCCGAAGCTGGCGGAAAAGGCCGTGACGGGGAGTGTCTCGTTCACGGCGGAAGAGGCGTTGAAGGATGGGCTGATCGATCGCGTGGCGTCTTCGCTCGACGAGCTGATCGCGTCGCTCGACGGCCAGGAGATCACGCGGTTCGATGGAACGAAGGTGACGCTCCACCTCGGGCGCCCGTCCATCAAGGATGTGCGCCCCTCGCAGGCGGAACGGCTCCTTTCGGCCCTCGCGAACCCCAATATCGCCTACCTGTTGATGGCGCTCGGGATGCTCGGGATCTACGTCGAGCTGACCCATCCTGGCGCGGTCGCGCCCGGCGTCGTGGGCGTCATCGCCATGTTGCTGGCGCTGTACTCCTTGTCGGTGCTTCCGTTCAACCTGGCGGGTATCGGGCTCATTCTCGTCGGGCTTGTCCTGTTCATCCTGGAGGTGAAGGTGCCGAGCTATGGGTTGTTGACGGTCGGAGGGCTTGTGTCGTTCATCCTGGGATCGATGATGCTGTTTACCGGCCCGATTCCAGCCATGCGAGTCAGCCTGTCCGTGGTGTTGCCGACAGCCTTTCTGCTTGCCTTCCTCATGATCTTTCTGCTCTCGCGCGTGGTCAAGCTCCATCATCGCAAGCCGCTGACGGGTGTCGAGGGGCTGATTGGAGAGGTCGGGGAGGCTCGGACCGCGATGGCGCCGCGGGGACGGGTTCTCGTGCATGGGGAGTACTGGAACGCCACCATCGAGGGAGCGCCTGTGCCCCGGGGAACCCCCGTGCGCGTGACGCGAGTCAACGGGGGCGAGCTGACCGTTGTTGCGATGTCCACACAACCTGGTGCGATCGAAAAGGAGGAATCCTGATGGATGCCATAGGATCTGGACTTGGATTGGTTATCGTGATCGTCGTCTTTTTTCTCTTCAAATGGATCATTATTCTCAAGGAGTACGAACGTGGAGTCATCTTCAGGCTCGGGCGCGTCCTGCCACAGGGCAAGGGGCCGGGACTGATCCTGGTTCTCTGGCCAATCGACCGGCTGATCAAGATGAGCCTCCGGGTTGTCGTCCACGATATCCCGCCACAGGACGTGATCACCCGGGACAACGTCTCGGTGAAGGTCAACGCGGTTGTCTATTTCCGGGTGATGGATCCCGTCAAGGCCGTGATCGAGGTGGAGAATTACATCTATGCCACGTCGCAGCTGGCCCAGACCACGCTCCGGTCCGTGCTCGGCGAGGTGGAGCTCGACGACCTGCTTTCCAAGCGTGAAAAACTCAACCTCAAGCTGCAATCGATCATCGATCAACACTCCGATCCGTGGGGCGTCAAGGTGACGATGGTCGAGATCAAGCACGTCGATCTGCCCGCGGACATGCAGCGCTCGATGGCGCGCCAGGCGGAGGCGGAGCGCGAGAAGCGAGCCAAGATCATCCACGCCGAGGGCGAGCTCGAGGCGTCGAAGAAGCTCGCCGAAGCGGCCAAGGTGATGGAACGGGAGCCGGTCTCGATTCAGCTGCGGTACCTCCAGACGTTGACAGAGATTTCGACGGACAACTCGTCCACGATCATCTTCCCGTTGCCGCTCCAGCTTCTCGAGAGCCTGATGCCACGGTCCAAGTCCTGAGGAGCCCATGGCGAGAACGTACTACCAGATCGAGCTGACGTCCCGGCAGCTGATGGTGCTCGTCGTGGTCATCGCGGTGCTCCTGATCGTCGCGTTCGTGCTCGGCTACGGGGCGGCGTGGTCAACTCGGGCCGGTCCGCCGGTGGCCTCCGCGGGAGGGGGGCAGCCGGCGGTGTCGCCGGCCTCGGTTCCCGAGGAGCTGATCCCTTCGCCAACGCCGGCGCCCGCGGTCTCGGTCATGCCGACGGCGACGCCGACCATCGTTCCTGTGCCCCCCACGAAGACGCCGGTTCACCCACCCGCGCCAACGGTGGCCCCCGTGCCCACTGCAACGCCCGTCCACAAGGTGCGGCGCGCCAGGAAGCGGCGGGCGGCCGTTGCAAAGGCCGCGCCGCGATTCTGGGTGCAGGTGCTTGCGGCCCGCCGGCCGGGTGAGATCCGGAGAGCCCGGAAAAAGCTCGCCAGGCTGGGTTTCCCGAGGAGCCACCAGGAGGTCGTCAAGGTCAAGGCGGAGGCGGGTCACCTGCTGTACAAGCTGCGCGTCGGACCGTTACCGGATCGTGCGTCGGCGGGACGGGTGATGCAGCGGATGCGCGCAGAGGGCTTTCCCGACGCGTGGGTGGTCGTGCCGTGAGCGCCGGTGCCGGGAACGCGATGCCGGTGCTCCCGCCGTGGATCCGCACGCAGAAGCTGCGCCTGGGCGAGCTGCACGAGATCAAGCGGCGGATGCGGAAGGGCGGCCTCCACACCGTGTGCGAGGAAGCGCGGTGTCCGAACCGTTCCGAGTGCTTCGGCCATCACACCGCGACATTCCTGATCAACGGGAACGTCTGTACGCGGCGCTGCGCCTACTGTGCAATCGCCCACGGCCGTCCCGGACCGCTCGATCCTGACGAGCCCGCCGCGCTCGTCGCAACCGTGAGCTCGATGGGCCTGCGCCACGTCGTGATCACCTCCGTGGACCGGGACGATCTGCCGGACGGCGGGGCCGGCCCGTTCGTCGCCTGCCTCGTGGGCCTGCGGCAGCTCCCGGCGCCACCCACCACCGAGGTTCTGACGCCGGACTTCCGCGGCATGACGGGGCCCGTCGACCGGATCATCGCCGCGGGACCGGACGTCTACAACCACAACGTCGAGACCGTTCCACGGCTCTTCCGCAGCGTCCGCCCATCCGGGCGGTACGACTGGGCCCTGGAGGTCCTGAAGAGGGTCGCAGAGACCGCGCCCGGCACGGTCCGGAAGTCCGGCCTGATGGTGGGCCTGGGAGAGACCGGGGACGAGGTGCTCGGCGTGCTGGCCGACCTCGCCACCGCGGGCTGCCAGGTCGTGACCATTGGCCAGTACCTGCAGCCCACCCCGGAGCAGGTCCCGGTGACCCGGTACTGGCGCCCGGACGAATTCGAGGATCTCGACCGCGAGGGCCGGAAGCTGGGTCTGGAGGTCATTGCCGGCCCGTTCGTCCGCTCGTCGTACCAGGCCGAGGAAGCCTACCTGAAGCTCGCCGCCGCCCGGTGACCATCCCCCCGCACGGGGGAGCCACTTGACATCGTTCTGAATCTGGTATATAACCAACTGGTTGGTTAAACCATTTGGTTAGATCGGGAGATGAACGTGCAGCACGCCAGCCACACCGAGAAAACAAGCCCGGGGGACAGGATTCGAGCCGCGGCCGAGGAGGTGTTCGCCGAGAACGGGTTCGCCGGCGCGCGGGTTGACGAAATCGCCCGGCGGGCCGGGGTCAACAAGGCGATGCTCTACTACCACGTCGGCGACAAGGCCGCTCTGTACGCCGCCGTTCTCGGCACCTATCTTGAGGCGCTCGACGAAGAAACGGCACGGGCGCTTGCCGCCGCCCGTGGCGCACGCGAGCAACTTCTCGCTCTGCAGCGCGCCTTTGCGCGGACCGCATCCGCGCACCCCAACCTTCCGCAGATCATCCTCCGTGAGATCGCCGACGGTGGCGCCCATCTCCCGCACACCGTTCTGAAGAACATGGCGCGCTTTATCGCCATGACGCGGCAGGTGGTCGAGGACGGCCGCTCGAGCGGCGTGTTCAGGCGCGACGTCAATCCCCTCTTCACCCACCTCCTGATGGTTGGAAGCGTCATGTTGGCCGCCAATGGCCTGCGCCTGCTCGACCGGCTGACCGGGGCCGGGCTGCCAGCCCCGGAGGGCCCTACAAGCTTCGCCGACTTCGCCACGGCCGCCGGCGACGTCATTCTCAACGGCATCACCTCCCACGGAGAACCTCGATGAGATTGAAATCCCTACCAACCGTCATCATCCTGTCCCTCGTCCTGACCGCTGCCGCCTGCTCGAACGGGAGGGGCGACGGCCGGATCCATGCCTCGGGTCACATCGAGGCGACCGAGGTGCGCCTTGCAGCCACGGTCGGGGGAAGGCTCCTCGACGCGCCGTTGCGGGAGGGAGACCCGGTACATGCGGGCGAGGTGGTTGCGCGGCTCGACACGACCGACGCACGCCTCGAGCTCGCCCGCGCCCACGCCGAGGCCGAGGTGGCGGATGCGCGCCTGCGTCTCCTGCTCAAGGGGACGCGACTGGAAGACCTCGACCGCGCGGAACAGCGGCTCGCCCAGGCCCAGGCGGAGCTGGACGCCGCCACTCGTGATTACCATCGCCTGGAAGGCCTGGCTCGAAAGGGAACCGCGACGGCAAAGGCGCGGGATGACGCCGGGACCCGCCGCGACGTCGCCAAACGCCAGGTGCTGGCCCTGCGTGCCGAGCTCGCCAAGCTGACCGCGGGTCCGCGCCGGGAAGAAATCGACATCGCCCGGGCCCAACGGGCGGCCGCCAGGGCGGTGGTCGCGGAGGTGCAGCAACGCATCACGGACGCGACGGTGTTCGCGCCCCGGGATGGCGTCATCACGACCCGTGTCGCGGAGCCCGGAGAGGTCCTCCCGCCCGGGGCGCCGATCGCCGTCCTCACCGATCTCGCCCATCCGTGGCTGAACGTGTACGTCGACGAGCCGTCGCTTTCTCGGATCCATCTCGGCGACATCGTCGAGGTGCGCGTTGACGGCCAGTCGAAAACGTTCCGGGGCCGGGTGAGTTTCGTCTCTCCCGTGGCCGAGTTCACGCCAAAGAACGTCCAGACGCCGGAGGAACGCGCCAAGCTCGTGTTCAAGGTGAAGGTGGCGCTCGACAACCCGAACGGCGTTTTCAAGCCGGGCATGCCGGCCGATGCGTACTTCAGCGCTCACGAACGGAGCGGCCGGTGAGCGATTCTCCGGTTTTCGACGTACGGGGAATGCAGGTTCGCTACGGCGCGGCCGAGGCAGTTAGGGGCCTCGACATCACGGTCTCAAGCGGGGAAGTCCTTGGCCTGATCGGTCCCGATGGCGCGGGCAAGACGTCGAGCCTGCGGGTCCTGGCCGGATTGCTCCGGCCGGCCGGGGGCCGAGCCGAGGCGTTCGGTCTTCCCATCTGGCCGAACCGCCGCGCCCTTCACGGGCGGATTGGCTACCTGGCGCAGCGATTCGCCCTCTACGGCGATCTCACCGTGGACGAGAATATCCAGTTCTTTGCGCTGCTCTACTCAGTGCCCGGTTGGCGGAAGCGGCGCGACGAGCTGCTCGAACGGGTCACGCTGACCCGCTTTCGACATCGCCTCGCCGACCGCCTCTCGGGCGGCATGAAGCAGAAGCTGGCCCTCGCCTGCACGTTGATCCACTCCCCGGAGGCACTGCTGCTCGACGAGCCGACCACCGGGGTGGATCCGGTGACGCGCCGTGAGCTGTGGCGGCTCCTCGGCGAGCTGGTGGTCGAGGGCCTCACGCTGGTCGTGGCGACCCCGTACCTCGACGAGGCGGAGCGCTGCTCCCGGGTCGTGCTCATGAAAGACGGCCAGGTGCTGGCGGATGCGCGACCGGGCGAGCTCCAGGCACGTCTGCCGGGCCACCTTGTCGAGGTCAGCGGCGGGCCGCGCGCGGCGGTCACCCGGGTCCTGAAGAACCTGGAGGGTGTGGCCGATCTTTCGGTGTTCGGGGCCTGCGTTCACGTACGGCTGGAGGGGATCAGCGACCCGATCGGCGCCGTGCGCGCCGCGCTTGCAGGCGCTGGTATCACGTCCGTTCACGTCCGGGAGATCCGCCCCAGCCTCGAGGACACGTTCCTTTACCTCACCGGTTCGAAGCCGGAAGGCGCTCAAGGAGAGGTGGCATGAAAGACAGGTTCGCAGATCACGAGAAACGGAAGAATGCAGTTGAACGTTCCTCGCCGGTCGTGTCCGCCGTTGCCGACGGACGGCGTTGTGCACTCCCGGCATGCGGGTGGTTGCCGGTTGCGGCGGTCGTGGTGGCCGTCCTCGCCGCCCCGCTTTGGGGTGCCAGTGCGGCGACGATCCACCTGGACGCAGACGCTGCGGTTCGCCGGGCCCTCGAGGTTTCCAACATCGCCGCAGCCGCTGCCGAGCGTGTGGCGGGGGCCGCCTCCGGCGTGGCCGAGGCGGACGCCTCGCGACTGCCCGTGGTCGGGGCCGGCGCCTCGATCCAGAGACTGAGCGGGGTCCCCGATTTCATCGTGAGCTTCAATCCCTCGGCTCCTTCGCTCAATCTCTTTCCAGATATTCGCACCGATTACGGCCTTTCCCTCGATGTGACACAACCGCTCTACACCGGGGGCGCCGTCACCTCCTCCCGCGAAGCGGCGCGCCACCAGTTGAGCGCCACGCACGCTGACGAACGTGCAACGCGCGCAGCGATCCGCCTCCGCGCCCGCCTTGGATACTGGCGTGCGGCCGCCGCGCTGGCCTCGGTGAGCGCTTCCGAGAGCCAGCAACGCCGGGCGGCCCGGCTGCTCGACGACGCGCGCGCCTTGCGCCGGGCGGGGATGGCGGTCGAAGCGGACGTGCTGGCGGCCGAGGCGAGAGAAGCTGCAACCCGCCTGGCGGTGATCCGGGCGCGCGCAGCGGCCGGCGAGGCCATGGCGTCGTTGCGCTCGTTGCTCCACGTCCCGGACGGGAGCGCCATCAAGCTTGCGGATACGATGCCGGCGACCGTGCCGCCGGGTCCCAAGCCCCTGTCAGCGTTGCAGCAACGGGCCCTCCAGAGACGCCCGGAGGTTGTCGCGCTCGAGGCACGGATCCAGTTCCTGGCGGCCCAACGGGAGATTGTACGGGCGGCGGCCAGGCCAGAGGTGAGAGCGACGGCGCGGTGGAATCTCGCGCGGCCCAACCATCGCTATCTCCCGCTCAAGGACGAATGGAACGATTCCTGGGCCGTTGGGCTCGTGGCTCGCTGGAGCCTGTGGAACGGCGGGCGGACCGCGGCCAAGGCGGCCACGGTTCAAGCGCAGAAACGCGCGCTCGAAGAAGAGCTTGCCGACGCCACGCGCCGCATCGACCTCGACGTCGTGCAGGCGCGCCTGCAACTGACGTCGGCCCTGGCGGCCGTGCCCGCCTCCGACGTTGCACGCAAGGCTGCCGCAGCCCGCCTGGCAGCAGTCGAAGATCGCTACAAGGCCGGGCTTGCCACGACTTCCGACGTCCTTGATGCCCAGGCGGATCTTGCCGCAGCCGAGGCACGCCAGGTCGAGGCTCGAACCGGGGCGTGGATCGCCGAGGCGCGGCTCGAGCGGGCGGTGGACCGATGAACGGTATCGTCGTCGAGGCCAACGAGCTGACGCGTAGCTTTGGCGACTTCACCGCCGTTGACCGGGTGACGTTCGCGGTTGCTCGCGGGGAGGTGTTTGGCTTTCTCGGCTCCAACGGCGCCGGCAAGACGACCACCATCCGGATGCTGTGCGGGCTCCTCGCGCCGACCTCCGGGAGCGCGTCGGTCGCCGGATTCGACGTCGCAACGCGGGCGGTGGAGATCAAGCGGCGGGTGGGATACATGTCGCAGAAGTTCTCCCTGTACGACGATCTCACGGTGTGGGAGAACCTTCGCTTCTGGGGCGGCGCGTACGGGCTGTTTGGGAAACGTATCGCCGAACGGGCGCGATGGGCCATCGCCATCTCCGGCTTGGAGGGGCGGCGGGACGCGCTGGTCCGCGACCTCCCCGGCGGGTACCGGCAGAGGCTTGCCCTCGGCGCGGCGCTGCTCCATGAGCCGCCGGTGGTGTTCCTGGATGAGCCCACCGGTGGCGTGGACCCGGCTGCGAGGCGCCGGTTTTGGGATCTCATCGATGAGCTTGCGGCCAGCGGCACCACGGTGTTCGTGACGACTCATTACATGGACGAGGCGGAGCGGTGCCACCGTGTGGCCCTCATGCACGCGGGACGGCTGATCGGCCTCGATACGATCCCCGCGCTCAAGCGCGTCTTCCCAGAGGGAAGCGTGGTGGAGATCTCGTGCTCGCGGTGCGCCAAGGCGCTCCCGGTCGTCGAGGCGCTCCCCGGCGTTGTGGAGGTGGCCCTGTTCGGCGACACCCTGCACGCCGTGCTGGAACGTCCGGGGGAGCAGGCGGATCTTCGCACGCGGCTCATGGAACGAGGGGTCGAGCCGGTGGAGGTTCGGGCGATTGCACCCTCGTTGGAAGATGTGTTTGTCCGTGCCATCACCGGGGCTGAATCCGGTCATGGGCTTGCTGGTGCGGCCGGAGGCAGGCCGTGATCCGCCGCACCCTCGCCGTGGCGATCAAGGAGCTGCTGCAGCTCAGGCGCGACTGGCGTTCGACGCTGACCCTGCTCGGGATGCCGATGATACTGCTCCTGATCTACGGATTTGCGCTGTCCTTCGATATTCAGCATATCCGGCTGGCGGTGATCGATCAGGATGGCACGCACGCATCACGAAACGTTGTCCAGGCGTTTGTGGAGAGCGGCTCCTTCGATCTCGTCCACGACGGCCACGACGTGCGTGCGCTCGATCGCCTGTTCGACTCCGGCCGTGCGCAGGCGGCGGTCGTCATCCCGGCCCGCTACGGCGCGGATCGTGCGGCGGGACGTCCCGCCAGCGTGCAGTTTATCCTCGATGGCTCCGACTCCCAGACCGCCACGACCATTCTCAGTTACGCGCGGCAAATCGTGGCCTCGCTGTCGCCCGTGATGCACACCCCGGGTGCGCTCGGCCCGATCGCTCCCCGGCCCCTCGTCTGGTACA